>NZ_JAPTFO010000003.1:0-126729 GCF_030985515.1 Stenotrophomonas sp. Sm10 | reverse complement strand
GGCAGGCGGGGCGGGGGTGTCTGCGGCATGGATGCCGCGGCCAAGCCCCCATGGACGGGTTTACGGCGTCCCCCGACCCGCCTGCCCACCCGGCCAAGCCGATAGACCGCCTTTCGCGATCATCCCAATACAACCACCACGGAGGGGCTTCGCCGTTGGCCGGCCCGGCCGAAGGCCCGCCCTCCGCGCGATACAATGCCCCCCATGAACACCCCACAGGATTCCAGCCTCGGTCGCGAGGTCAGTTACCCGTCGCAGTACGATCCCGGCCTGCTGTTTCCGATCCCGCGCAGCGGCGCCCGCGCCGAGATCGGTCTCGATGACGGCGCGCTGCCGTTCGTCGGCCACGACCGCTGGCACGCCTTCGAGCTGAGCTGGCTCGACCCGCGTGGCAAGCCGCAGGTCGCCGTCGCCACCGTCCAGGTGCCGTGCACCTCGCCGCGGTTGATCGAATCGAAGTCGTTCAAGCTGTACCTGAACTCCCTCAACAGCACCCGCATCGACAACGCCGAGGAGCTGCGCGCGCGCATCGTGGCGGATCTGTCGGCCTGCGCCGGTGCGCCGGTCCAGGTGGAGTTCGGCCTGCCGGAGCTGCAAGAGACGCCGCTTGGCGAATCCATCGACGGGCTGGACGTGGAGATCGACTGCTACGGCCCGCCGCAGGCGGACTTCCTCGCCGCCGATGCGGGCGAGGTGGTGGAGGAGACCCTGGTCTCGGCGCTGCTGAAGTCCAACTGCCCGGTCACCGGCCAGCCAGACTGGGCCACGGTCAGCCTGCGTTACCGTGGGCCGAAGATCGACCGCGCCGGCCTGCTGCGCTACTTGGTCAGCTACCGCGAGCATGCCGAGTTCCACGAGCAGTGTGTTGAGCGGATCTTCAGCGAGGTGTCCGCGCGCTGCCAGCCGCACTGGCTGGAGGTTGAGGCCCGCTACACCCGCCGTGGTGGCCTGGACATCAACCCCTGGCGTGCCAGCCCGGGCATCGTCGCCCCGGCCGCGACCTACCGCGAGCTGCGGCAGTAACCGCCGCAGGCGGTTACCGGTAGTGCCGGCCGCTGGCCGGCAATCGGCCAAGGCCGGATCCCGTGGCACAGCCGGCCAGCGGCCGGCACTACCGGGTGTCCATTCCCCCGATTGTTCAGCCGCCCCCGGGGCCGGCTTCACATCTGCACCATCCCCATTTAACAACCGCCATGGCACCGTGCCAATCACGTAGTCATGCAGACGGGAGTTGTGGATGAGTACCGAGAAGAAAGCCGATTTCTCCGGCGTCAGTGGCAGTGTCGACAGTACCGCCGAGCAGGTGCCGAAGGCGGACTTCTCCGGCGTCAGCGCTTCGGTGGACAGCACCGCAGACGTTGTCAGCGGCGGCACCTATACCGTGCAGAAGGGTGACTCGCTGTCGAAGATCGCCAAGCAGCATCTGGGCGACGCCAATGCCTGGAAGAAGATCTTCGAAGCCAACCGCGATGTGCTTGATGACCCGGACAAGATCTTCCCGGGCCAGACCCTGAAACTGCCGCCGAAGTAAGCCGGCCAGAACGCCGTCCGACAATCCCTGGGAGGAACCCCGAATGATCAAGACCACCCCGCTCCAGACCGCCCTGATCGCCGCCCTGCTGGGCAGCGTCGCCCTGGTCGGTTGCAAGAAGAAAGAAGAGTCGACCGACAACAATGCCGCTCCGGCAGCGACCGCTCCGGCCGAACCGGCAGCACCGGCCCCGATGACCGGCGCGCCGCCGCCGATGGCCGAAGCCGCTGCTGTCAGCGTCTCGTCGGTCACGGTCGGAAAGACCGCCGCCGCCGACAAGTCGGTTGCGACGACGGCTCTGTTCGCACCGAAGGACGACATCATCGTCTCGGTCAAGACCGACGGTGCGGCAAACAATGTCAACGTTGGCGCGAAGCTGACCTATCAGGACGGCCAGGTGGCCGGCGAACAGACCGCCACCCTGAACACCAGTGGTGCGGAAACCACCAACGTCACGTTCAAGAATGCAAAGGGCTGGCCGGCCGGCAAGTACCGCGCCGAAGTCACCGTCGATGGCAAGGCGGCCGGAACGCCGCAGGAGTTCGAGGTCAAGTAAGTCCAGCCGACTCTCTCCCGGCAGGGCTCACGATGGACGCAGCCGCGAGGCTGCGTCCTTTTTTGTTGTGCGATGGTCGGCTTCATCCACGCATGGCGTGGATCCACTGATGCTGTGGGCGGGCTTCATCCAGGCGTGGATGGATCACAGCGTTGCCGGCATGCAGTACCGTCGCGTATGGCGTGGCTTTGCCCCGCGCGGCTGAAAACGCGACAATGCAGGGGTTTCCCCGCCGCGCGCCCACCCTGACGGCGACGGGGAAAGCGTGGGGCTCCGCCCCGCGCGCGACACGGTTGCACGTGGCCCGGCGCTGGCGCCGGCCTTCCCCTGAGCACTGCTACAGAGTCCAAGTCCCCCATGTCCAAGATTCTCTACACGCTGACCGACGAAGCCCCGTTCCTGGCCACCCAGTCGCTGCTGCCGATCGTTGACGCCTACACCGGTACAGCCGGCATCGTGGTGGAAACCCGTGACATCTCGCTGTCCGGCCGCATCCTGTCGCAGTTCCCGGAACTGCTCAGTGACGCGCAGAAGGTCAGCGACGACCTGGCCGAGCTGGGCCAGCTGGCGACCACCCCGGACGCCAACATCATCAAGCTGCCGAACATTTCCGCCTCGGTGCCGCAGCTGAAGGCGGCCATCAAGGAACTGCAGGACCAGGGCTATCCGCTGCCGGATTACCCGGAAACCCCGGCCGACGACCAGCAGCGCGACTACAAGGCGCGCTACGACAAGGTCAAGGGCAGCGCGGTGAACCCGGTGCTGCGCGAAGGCAACTCCGACCGCCGTGCACCGCTGTCGGTGAAGAACTACGCGCGCAAGCACCCACACCGCATGGGCGCCTGGGCGCCGGATTCGAAGTCGCATGTCGCGCACATGGCCGCCGGTGATTTCTACGGCAGCGAGAAGTCGGCCACCCTGGCCAATGCCGGTTCGCTGAAGATCACCTTCCACGGCAATGACGGCAGCACCGCTGTGCTGAAGGAAAAGACCGCGGTCAAGGCCGGCGAGATCGTCGATGCCGCCGTGATGAGCCGCAAGGCACTGGCCGCGTTCATCGGCGAGCAGATTGCCGATGCCAAGGCCCAGGGCGTGCTGTTCTCGCTGCACCTGAAGGCGACCATGATGAAGGTCTCCGACCCGATCATGTTCGGCGTGGCGGTGAACGAGTTCTACAAGGACGTGCTGGCCAAGCACGCCGACGTGCTGAAGCAGGCCGGTTTCGATGCCAACAACGGCATCGGTGACCTGGCTGCGCGCCTGCCGTCGCTGCCGGAAGCCACCCGTGCTGCGATCGAAGCCGACCTGGCTGCCGAGTACGCACAGCGCCCGGGCGTGGCCATGGTCAACTCGGACAAGGGCATCACCAACCTGCACGTGCCGAGCGACGTGATCGTCGACGCCTCGATGCCGGCGATGATCCGCGACTCCGGCAAGATGTGGAATGCCGAAGGCAAGCTGCAGGACACCAAGGCCGTCATTCCGGACCGCTGCTACGCCGGCGTATACCAGGCCGTCATCGACGACTGCAAGGCGCACGGTGCCTTCGATCCGGCCACCATGGGTTCGGTGCCGAACGTCGGCCTGATGGCGCAGAAGGCCGAGGAGTACGGCTCGCACGACAAGACCTTCCAGATCGCCGCCGATGGCGTGGTCAAGGTCACCGACGATGCTGGCACCGTGGTGTTCGAGCATGCCGTCGAAGCCGGTGACATCTGGCGCATGTGCCAGACCAAGGACGCGCCGATCCAGGACTGGGTGAAGCTGGCCGTCGAGCGCGCCCGCCTGAGCAGCACCCCGGCCGTGTTCTGGCTGGATGCCGCCCGTGCCCACGACGCGCAGGTCATCGCCAAGGTCGAGCAGTACCTCAAGGACCACGATACTGCCGGTCTGGACATCCGCATCCTGCCGCCGGTGGAAGCCACCGCGTTCTCGCTGGACCGCATCCGCAAGGGCGAGGACACCATCTCGGTGACCGGCAACGTGCTGCGTGACTACCTGACCGACCTGTTCCCGATCATGGAGCTGGGCACCAGCGCCAAGATGCTGTCGATCGTGCCGCTGATGGCCGGTGGCGGCCTGTTCGAGACCGGTGCCGGTGGTTCGGCTCCGAAGCACGTGCAGCAGTTCGTCGAGGAAGACTACCTGCGCTGGGATTCGCTGGGTGAATTCCTGGCCCTGGCCGCGTCGCTGGAACACCTGGGCAACCGCTACGACAACGCCGCTGCCCGTGTGCTGGCCAAGGCGCTGGACGAAGCCAACGGCCAGTTCCTGGACAACGACAAGTCGCCGTCGCGCAAGCTGGGTGGCATCGACAACCGTGGCAGCCACTTCTACATCGCGCTGTACTGGGCCCAGGCCCTGGCCGCGCAGGACGAAGACGCCGCCCTGAAGGCGCGCTTCGCCCCGCTGGCCAAGGCGCTGACCGACAACGAGCAGAAGATCGTCGAAGAGCTGGTCGCGGTGCAGGGCAAGGCCGTGGACATCGGCGGCTACTACCGTCCGGACGTGGCCAAGGCCAGCAAGGCGATGCGCCCGAGCGCGACCTTCAATGCCGCGCTGGAGCAGCTGCGCGGCTGATCCGTCGCCGTTCGGTCGTGACCCCGGAACCCGCGCTTCGGCGCGGGTTTCTTTTTGGGCGGCCCCATTCGATCCGCGTCCAGAACCGTGACATCCGTTGGCCGTCGGAATGCCGTCAAAGCGGCATGAAACTTGCCCGCGATGGCCGTCGCAGAACCGATCGGACACCGTCTGCAACCGCTCCCGATCTGAGCAGTCGATCACGACGGCTGCCGCTGGCGATGTCCTAGCCTTGGCGACGCGAGGCCACCGGGGAGGTGGCCGCACGGGGAACACGGATGGCACGCGTGCTGGTAGTGGGAACCGACATCCAGGGCGAGCAGGCCCTGCTGCAGCGGCTACGCGTAGCATCGGCGCTGCCGGACGGCCAGATCCGCCGCAGCCAGGATCTGGACGATTGCGACCTGCTGGTCATCCGCGATACGCCGGCGCTGCGCAACGCGGCCCTGCGCATGCGCCAGCAACGCCCGCGACTGCAGTGCTGGATCGAGGATCTGGGGGGCCAGCTGCGCGACGGCGATGGCCCTCAGGACATACTTGATGACGGTGCCATCGGCCGCGCCCTGCGCGGGATGCAGTTGGCAGTGGAGCCCCTGACCATGCACGCACCCGCACCGATCCGTCTTGCCGATGGTGCACACGCCATCACCCGCCTGCTGCGCGAGCGGCTGCCCCTGCGCCAGGGGCAGGCACTGCTGAGTGACGCGGGTGACCCCGTCCTGCTGATGGACCTCGAGCATGACCAGGCCGTGCTGTTGCAGGAGCCCGCGAGCGCGCTGGTAGAGCGCCTGGCCGAGGCCTTCGAACGCCTGCAGCTGGATGCGCTCACGCCGGCTCGCCTGCAGGCCCTGGCCGGTGAGCGGCCGCGCCAGCCACTGCGGCCCCTGCTGTGGCAGTGGGCACAGCGCAGCCGACATTGGCAGGCACTGGACGAACGCCTGCGTGGCGCCTCGGTGAAGCTGCTGCGCTGGCCGGATTTCCGCGTGCTGGGTCACGACCACGATGGCTTCCGCCTGTGTTCGCTGCTGCTCAAGCGCGCGTGCACGGTTGAAGAATGCGCGATGCTGCTCGAGTTGCCGGCTGCGGCGGTGCGTGATTTCATCCATGCCGCCTATCTCTGCGGTTACGCGCAGTTGCAGAGCGCCCCGGCGGCACCGATGACGGCCCTACGCGGCAATGGCACCGACAACGGCCTGCTTGCCCGCCTGTGGCGCCACCTGCGTGGGAGCGAGCGCAATGCGTGAGCACAAGGTGGTCGTGCTCGGTGGCATGGGCAGCGGCAAGTCGACACTCGTGCGCAGCATCGCGGCCGGCGCGGTGATCGACACCGATGTGGCCAACAGTGATCGCCTCGGTGCCGACAAGGCCTCCACCACCGTCGCGCTGGACTACGCAGACATCGACCTGCCCAACGGCGAACGCCTGCGGCTTTACGGGACACCCGGCCAGCAGCGCTTTGATTTCCTGTGGCCGATCCTGCTGCAGGGGGCACGTGGTGCGGTGCTGCTGCTGGACGCGCGCCGTGCCGGGTTGGCCGGCGAGCTGGAGGACTACCTGCAGGTGCTGCAGCCGTTCGCAGCGTCATTGGCGCTGGTGGTGGCGGTCACCCATCTCGACCAGGCGCCGCACGCTGCGCTGGACGACTGGGCTGCACGCGCCAGCCTGGATGATCAACCGCTGCCTTTGCTGGCGGTGGATGCCCGCGACCGCGAACAGGGATTGCTGCTGATGGATGTACTGATGAGCGAAATGGAAGCGCACGCACTGGTGGCCGCGCATGGCTGACGGGCAGATGGCGGTGCTGCCCGATGCCGGCCAGCGTGCGCGCCTGCAGCCGCTGCTGCAGGACCTGCAGCAGCGGGTGGAAGGCGTGCGCACGGTAGTGCTGGCCAGTGTCGATGGCTTTGCCCTGGTCAGCGCTGGTGCCGAAGGGCGCGCCGAACGGCTGGCGGCAATGACCAGCGCGATGCTGGCGCTGGCCGCGGCGGTCGGGCGCGAGCTGCTGCTGGGGGATCTGCAGACGCTGATGCTGGAAGCGATGGGCGGGAAGGTGCTGATGCTGGCGATCCAGGCCGAAGGGCGTGCACCGCTGCTGCTGATGGCGGCCTGCGACCAGCGCAGCGTGATCGGCCAGGTGCTGTGGCAGAGCAGGGAATGTGGCCAGGCGATCCTGGCCGAACTCGGCGGATCGTGAGCCCGGCCGCAGGGGAACGAGGGGCTCGAACCAACATCGACAAGGGGTGCGACGTGGCTGGATTGAATGAATCGTTGAACGCACTGATGGGCATCGACGGCGCGCAGGCAGTGGCGCTGGTCGACTACGAAAGCGGCATGCTGCTGGGCGAAGCCGGTGCCGGCATGGACATGGAGGTGGCCGCTGCCGGCAACACCGAAGTGATCCGGGCCAAGATGAAGACCGCCGCCTCGTTGAACCTCAATGACAGCATCGAGGACATCCTGATCTCGCTGGGCAAGGCGTACCACATCATGCGACCGGTCGCGAAGAAGAAGGGACTGTTCTTCTACATCGTGCTGGACCGGACCAAGTCCAACCTTGCACTGGCCCGACGCAAGGTGCAGGACGTGGAGGCCGAACTGGCGATCTGAGCCATTGGCTTCGGTAGAGTCGAGCCCGCCCGACTGCTCTTTGCAACTGTAGAGCCGAGCCATGCTCGGCTGCTTCTGCCTGGATCAGCCGAGCATGGGCTCGGCTCTACACAAGCAACCCCACGCCAGCGTATGGTAAAGCCGGTCTTCCCGGGTGAGCCATGCATGTCCAAGCCTGACATCGCTGCCGAGCTGGCACCGCGTATCGCAGGTGCCATCCGCGACGGTTTCGAGCAGTACCACGCCCGTTTCGCGGCGATCACCGCGCGGGCACGGCAGCGCTTCGAGCAGCGCGACTGGGCCGGTGCGCGGCAGGATGCGGTCGAGCGCATTGCCCTGTACGACCTGTGCATCGCCGAGCAGATGGATGCGTTGCGTCGGCTCGCCGGTGACGCGATCGGCGAGCGTGCGCTGTGGCTGCAGGTGCACGCGCGGTACAGCGCGCTGCTGCAGGGCCTGATTGACGCCGAGCTGTACAAGACGTTCTACAACACGCTGTCGCGGCGCCTGTTCGCTACCGGCGGCGTGGACCCGGCGCTGGAATTCATTGCTTTCGACGTCGAGCCGTCCGATGCGATCACCCATCCCGTCGCGCGGCATACCTACGCGGTGTCGCCGACGCGACCGGTGGAGGCCCTGCAACGCGTGCTGGCCGACTACCGCTTCGACATTCCCTACGCGCACCAGTTGCGTTGCGCGGCGGCCATTGCCGTGCGCCTGCAGGACGACCTCGCCCATTGGGGGGACACGCCGGTGCGCAGCATTGAACTGCTCGACACGGTGTTCTACCGCGAGCGCCGCGCCTACCTGGTTGGCCGCGTGTTCGGTGAGCATCGCTTCTCGCCCTGCGTGATCGCGCTGGTCAACGATGAGCGCGGGCTGCGAGCCGATGCGGTGCTCACCCGGCGCCGTGATGTCGCCCATCTGTTTGGCGTGTCGCGCAGCTACTTCCAGGCCGACCTGGGCACGGTGGGCGATGCCGTGGTGTTCCTGCGCAGCCTGCTGCCGGGCAAGCCCATCGATGAGATCTACACGGTGCTGGGACGCGCCAAGCAGGGCAAGACCGAGCGCTACCGCACCTTCTTCCGCCACTTCAGCGAGCACCCGCAGGAGCGGCTGGTGCATGCCGAAGGCACGCCGGGCATGGTCATGGCGGTGTTTACCCTGCCCAGTTACCCGCTGGTGTTCAAGCTGATCCGCGACCGCTTCGCGTGGCCCAAGGCGATGTCGCGACAGCAGGTGGAAGAGAAGTACGCGCTGGTGTTCAACCTCGATCGTGTCGGCCGCCTGCTCGATGCACAGCCGTATCGTCATCTGCGCTTCCCGCGCGAGCGCTTCGCGCCGGCCCTGCTGGATGAACTGCTGCAGCAGTGCGCGCAGAGCGTACGCATCGATGGCGATGAGGTCGAAGTCGCACTGTGCTATGTGCAGCGTCGTTTCCGTCCATTGAATCTGTACCTGCGCGAGCAGGGCGGGGAGGCGGTGCGGGCGGCGGTGCTCGACTATGCGCAGGCGATCACCGACATGGCGCGCAACAACATCTTCCCCGGTGACATGCTGCCGAAGAATTTCGGCGTATCACGGCATGGGCGGGCCGTATTCTACGACTACGACGAGCTGTGCCTGGTCAGCGACTGCGTGTTCCGCGCCTGGCCGCAGCCGCGTACGCCGGAGGAAGCGATGTCCGACGAGCCGTGGTTCCATGTTGGTCCGCGCGATGTGTTTCCCGAGCGCTTCGGCCCGTTCATGGGCCTGCCCGCTGCAGAGCTGGCAGCGGTGCGCGAGCACTACCGGCACCTGTTCGACCCGGGCTGGTGGCAGGGCCTGCAGGAACGCTTCGGCCGAGGTGACTATCCGGACACGCCGCCCTATTCGGGCGCGCACCGGCTGGCCTGAGCCGGCTGTCCTGGGCGCTTGGGCTGAGGTACTCTCGCCGATCATCACCAAGGATCCGGCAATGATGCGTTCTCCACTGTTTCTCGCCCTCGCGCTGGCCGTCGGTGCCGGCGCCCCCCTGCTTGCAGGTGACGCCACTGCGCAGACCGCACGCGCTGTACGTGCGACTGCGGAAATGAGCATGGTGCTGTCCGGTCATATCGAGGTCACGCCGGAGGGCGCGGTCAGTTCGCTGGTGCTGGACCAGAAAGCCATGGTCGCCCCGGGCATCGCCTCCTTCGTCGAAGGCACCATCGGTGGCTGGCGCTTCGAGCCCACGCTGCGCGATGGCCAGGCGGTGGCCACGAGGGCCCCTTTGCGCGTTCGCCTGCGCGGCAAGGCTGCGGCCGATGGCGGTTATGAAATCAGCATGACCAGTGTCGACTTCAGCGAGTACGATCCGAAGGCCACTGATTCGGTGACCCCGCTGCACATGACACCGCCGCGCTACCCGGAGGCGGCCTACCGAAACGGTGGCCAGGGTGAGGTGCTGCTGCTGGTCAAGGTGGCGCGCGACGGAACAGTGGCCGACGTGGCCGCCGAGCAGGTGAACATGGCTGTGGTCGCGTCCGAGCGGACCCTGGCCAAGATGCGCGACATCCTGGCCAGAGCCAGCGTCAGCACCGCCCGTACCTGGACCTTCAAGCCGCCGACCACCGGCGAGGACAGCACCCGGGACAGCTGGACGGTTCGCATCCCGGTGAACTTCGCCCTGAACCATGATCCCAATGCAGAGGCGGAACGCTATGGCCGCTGGCGCGCCTTCATTCCGGGGCCGCGGCAGAGCGTGCCGTGGCACGAGGCTGACCCGGTCGAGCAGGCCGGCAGCGATCTGCTGCCGGAAGGCGGCGTCTACATGGTGGACGGCGCCAAGCGCGGCCTGCGCCTGCTGACCCCGCTGCAACAGAGCTGAGACCCGCTGCGGAGCCGGGCAGCCCGGCTCCGCGTCAGTCGGCGTAAGGGTAAATCACCACCCGGTTGCGGCCTTGTTCCTTGGCCATGTACAGCGCCTTGTCGGCCAGCCGCAATGCCTGCTCGGCGTCGACATGGAAGCTGGGGAAGTGAGCCACGCCCAGCGACACGGTGATGGTGCCGACCGGTTCGAATGGGTGATCGGCGATGTGCTGGCGCAGGCGTTCACCGGCCTGGCGGGCCGAGTCGGTACTGATGCCCGGCAGCAGCAGCAGGAATTCCTCGCCGCCGGCGCGGCAGAGGATGTCGCTGTCGCGCGAATAGCGGCGCATCTGGTCGGCGATGTGGACGATGGCGGCGTCGCCGACGTCGTGGCCATGGCTGTCGTTGATCGACTTGAAGCGGTCGATGTCCAGCGCCAGGATCGCGAACGGGATGCCCTGCACCTGCAGCGCGTCCAGCGCCTGCTGCAGGCCGCGGCGGTTGAGCAGGCCGGTCAGCGGGTCGGTACGGCTGGCACGGTTGAGCGTACCGATACGGTCCTGCAGGGCATTGAAGCTGTGCAGCACTGCCTGCTTGAGTTGGGCGACCTCGAAGTACCACGCGCGGATGCCGCTGACGTGGCTGATCGCATTGCCAGTGTCTTCGCCGCCCTGCACGTTGCGTGCGAGCTGCCACAGTGGCAGCGAGATGCGGCGGGCGAACCACCAGGTGACCAGCAGTGACAGCAGGCCGAGCGGGATCGCGTTCCAGATCACCGCGGTCATCAACCGCGACAATGGCTGCAGCGTGGCCTCGGTCGGCCGCTGGGCGACGATGCCCCAGCCGGTGGCCGGTACCGGCGCATAGCCGGCCAGCATCGACACGCCCAGGTTGTTGCGGACCTGCTGCGCACCGCGTTCACCGCGCACGACTGCCTTCACCGCCGGGTTGCCGACCACGTAGTCGCCGACCCGCTTGCCATCGGCGTGGTACAGCAGGCGGCCATTGCGGTCCACCACGTACAGGTACGAGCCGTCGCGGTAGTAGTGCTTGCCCAGCAGCGTGTGCAGCGCACTGCGCTGGCGCAGGTAGAGGGTGCCGCTGACGTAGCCGCGATAGCGGCCCTGGCGGTCGAAGATCGGGTGCGACAGCGAGACCAGCAGCTTGCCGGTGGCCGACTGGTACGGGTCACTGATCATCGGCTGGCGCGCCGCCAGTGCCGCGTTGTTGCCGACGCTGTGCAGGATCTCGCCCTGCAACTGCAGGGTCTGTGGCGAGGTGGCGATCACCAGGCCATCGGCATCGACCACCAGCGAGGAATTGAAGCTGTTGGTCTGCAACTGCAGGCGGCTGGCTTCGTCCTGCGCCTGTGCCGGATCGAGATTGCTCTGGCCCAGCCGGGTGGCGGCGTAGGCCAACTCCTGCTGCGCGGCCAGCAGGAAGTTCTGGGTGGTCTCGGCCAGCTTGGTGGCATAGACGCGGTTGGCTTCCAGGGTATTGCCGACCAGCTGGTCGCGCTGCACCCGGTAGCTGGCCAGCAGGGTATTGGCCAGGGCGATGATGGCGCTGAGCAGGGCCAGGGCGAGGATCAGCTTGCCCAGGTTGAGGCGGGGAGACAGCGTTCGCATGCGTCGACGGATCCGGCAGGAGGCTGGACCCGACCGGTTCTCCGGAAGGGGCGACAGCGGGAATCGGTGGCCAGGCCCTCGGGGCCGGGCAGGGTATAGGGCGAATTATCGCCAAAAGTCGGAGGCGGCAAAGTGAAACAGGTCGCCCTGCAGGCAAAAAAAAACCTGCCGCAGCGAGCGGCAGGCTTCTTCCGATGCAACGCCGGATCAGCGCTTCATCGAACCGAAGAACTCGTCGTTGGACTTGGTGTTCTTCATCTTGTCCAGCAGGAATTCCATCGCGGCCATTTCGTCCATCGGATGCAGCAGCTTGCGCAGGATCCAGATCTTCTGCAGCAGTTCCGGCTCGATCAGCAGGTCTTCGCGGCGGGTGCCGGAACGGTTGATGTCGATGGCCGGGAACACGCGCTTTTCAGCAATACGGCGGCTCAGGTGCACTTCGCTGTTGCCGGTGCCCTTGAACTCTTCGTAGATCACCTCGTCCATCTTCGAGCCGGTGTCGACCAGCGCGGTGGCGATGATGGTCAGGCTGCCGCCTTCTTCCACGTTGCGCGCGGCACCGAAGAAGCGCTTCGGGCGGTGCAGGGCGTTGGCGTCCACGCCACCGGTCAGCACCTTGCCCGAGCTCGGCACCACGTTGTTGTAGGCGCGGGCCAGGCGGGTGATCGAGTCGAGCAGGATCACCACGTCCTTCTTGTGCTCGACCAGGCGCTTGGCGCGCTCGATGACCATTTCGGCCACCTGCACGTGGCGCGCGGCCGGCTCGTCGAAGGTCGAGCTGATGACCTCGCCGCGCACGGTGCGCTGCATTTCGGTCACTTCTTCCGGGCGCTCGTCGATCAGCAGCACGATCAGGTGCACGTCCGGGTGGTTGGTGGTGATGGCAGTAGCGACCTGCTGCATCATCATCGTCTTGCCGGCCTTCGGCTGCGACACGATGAGCGAGCGCTGGCCCTTGCCCTGCGGCGCCATCAGGTCGAGGATGCGGCCGGTGATGTCTTCCGACGAACCGTTGCCACGCTCCAGGGTGAAGCGGCGGCGCGGGAACAGCGCGGTCAGGTTCTCGAACAGCACCTTGTTCTTCGACGCTTCGATCGGCTCGCCGTTGATGGTGTCGACGATGTTCAGCGCGAAGTAGCGCTCGCCGTCCTTCGGGAAGCGGATGCGGCCGGAGATGTGGTCGCCGGTGCGCAGGTTGAAGCGGCGGATCTGGCTGGGCGAGATGTAGGTGTCGTCCGGGCCGGCCAGGTAGCTGGCTTCAGCCGCGCGCAGGAAGCCAAAGCCATCCGGCAGGATTTCCAGTACACCGTCGGCGGCAACGCCATCGCCGTGGCGGGTCAGCACCTTCAGCAGGGCGAAGATCACATCCTGCTTGCGGGCGCGGGCCACGCCTTCGGAGATCTGCAGCTGCTCGGCGATTTCCAGCAGCTTCTGTGCCGGCATGCGCTTGAGGTCGCTCAGCGAATAGACCGGGAAGCCCTCGGGCACGTTGGCGTGCGGGCGCGGCACGAACGGCTGCTGCTCGCCGCCGTCGTTGGGCATGCCCTCGTCGCGGAAGCGGTTGTTGCGGTCACGGTCGCGGCGGTTGCGGAAGCGGTCGCGGCGGTTGCCCTGCCCCTGGCCCTGCTGGCCATTCTGGTTGTATGGGTTCTGGCCCTGGTTCTGGCCGCCCCCCTGATGGTTGTGCTGCTGGCGCGGCTGGCCGGATTCGCGGCCTTCGCTGCCTTCGCCACCGCCACTGCTGGCAGGGGCCTCGGCGGCGGGCGCGCTCGGTGCAGGTGCTGCGGCAGGCGCCGGCGCGGGAGCTTCGGGCGCGGAGGCCAACGGCAGCGTCGGCTGCGCCGGAGCGGCGCTGGTTTCGGCGGCTGCCGGGGCGGCGGCCTTGCTCACGCGGGGCTTGCGCACACGCTTTTCGGCGGGCGCATCGGCGCTGCCGGTTTCGGAAGTGTTATCGGACAAGAGCGTTATTCCTCGCTTGAAGGTGCGAGCGCCCGGCTGGGGCGGCGAACGTTGGGAATGGGTCTGGAAGAAACTGCGTCCAGAGGGTGCGGCACGCGAACGCGGCCGGATATGCCGACACTATCATCGGCCTGCGGCGCCATGCAAGGGTCGCCGGGAACAGCATTCATCATGGGCGCAGGGGCGCCGCCGGCAGCCGCGTTCGGCGGCTGCCGGAGAACCGCAGGATCAGGCCAGGGCCTTGTCCAGCAGGCCGGCCAGCTGGGCCTTGCCCACCGCACCGATCTGCTCGCCGACCTTCTCGCCGTCCTTGAACACGACCAGGTACGGAATCGAACGCACGTGGTACTTGGCGGCCAGCGCACGGTTGTGGTCAACGTTGACCTTGGCGATCTTGGCGCGGCCCTGGTAGGCATCGGCCAGTTCGTCCAGCGCCGGGGCGATCATCTTGCACGGGCCACACCACTCGGCCCAGAAATCGACCAGCACCGGTTCCTTGGAATTCAGCACTGCGCTATCAAAGTCGGCATCGCCGACATGTACAACCTTGTCGCTCATCTTGGTTTCTCGTCTTGGATTGCACCCGGCCATGCCGGAGGTGGGTGAACTGGGCCATGCCCGGTGGCGCGACCCTCGTCGTTGCCTCGCGGCGCACTGCCGCGGTGCGTTCGGCGGGATGCCTGGACGCTCACGGCCGGCAGTGTACCCCTATCGCAGGGCAGGGACAGGCGCCGGTTGGAACCCAGCGTATCGTGATCGCTTCGATGGCCGGTATGTGTCGGATTTCACTGTCTTCCTGTACATGGGGCTGGCAGTGGGCGACACCAGCGAACCCGGGCGGGCCGTTCAAGTCCGGTGTGGCTGGGTGAAGGTAGCGTCTCTGGATGCCATGAGACGCCGCATTCCGGTTTGCCTGCCCGAGTGCGGTAAACTGGGGCATTGTGCGGCGCGCGGACCGGGTGGTCCCAGCCTGCCAACCCGCCGCAGGGGCCGCAGTTTGCGACGGTGCCCCCAGACGCTGAAGTGCCAGCCGCCCCACGGGCCGGCGGCCATACCAAGACGGACTCATGAGCGACAAACCGCTGACCGATTTGACCTTTTCCTCCTTCGAGCTGCATCCGGCCCTGCAGGCCGGTCTTGAAGGAGCCGGATTCACCCGTTGCACCCCGATCCAGGCGCTGACCCTGCCCGTCGCGCTGCCCGGTGGTGATGTTGCCGGCCAGGCCCAGACCGGCACCGGCAAGACCCTGGCCTTCCTGGTCGCTGTCGTGAACCGCCTGCTGACGCGTCCGGCCCTGGCCGACCGCAAGCCGGAAGATCCGCGCGCGCTGATCCTCGCCCCGACCCGCGAACTGGCCATCCAGATCCACAAGGATGCGGTGAAGTTCGGTTCCGACCTGGGCCTGCGCTTCGCCCTGGTCTACGGCGGCGTGGATTACGACAAGCAGCGCGAACTGCTGCAGCAGGGCGTGGACGTGATCATCGCCACCCCGGGCCGCCTGATCGACTATGTGAAGCAGCACAAGGTGGTGTCGCTGCACGCCTGCGAGATCTGCGTGCTGGACGAAGCCGACCGCATGTTCGACCTGGGCTTCATCAAGGACATCCGCTTCCTGCTCCGCCGCATGCCCGAGCGCACCACCCGCCAGACCCTGCTGTTCAGTGCCACCCTCAGCCATCGCGTGCTGGAGCTGGCCTACGAGCACATGAACGAACCGCAGAAGCTGGTGGTCGAAGCCGAGACCATCACCGCCGCGCGCGTGCGCCAGCGCATCTACTTCCCGGCCGACGACGAAAAGATTCCGCTGCTGCTGGGCCTGCTGTCGCGCAGCGAAGGCGCGCGCACCATGGTCTTCGTCAACACCAAGGTGTTCGTCGAGCGCGTGGCGCGTTCGCTGGAAAAGGCCGGCTACCGTGTCGGCGTGCTGTCCGGTGATGTGCCGCAGAAGAAGCGCGAGAGCCTGCTCAACCGCTTCCAGAAGGGCCAGCTGGAAATCCTGGTGGCCACCGACGTGGCTGCGCGCGGCCTGCACATCGACGGCATCAAGTACGTCTACAACTACGACCTGCCGTTCGACGCCGAAGACTACGTGCATCGCATCGGCCGCACCGCGCGCCTGGGTGAGGAGGGCGACGCGATCAGCTTCGCCTGCGAGCGCTACGCCATGGGCCTGCCGGACATCGAGGCCTATATCGAGCAGAAGATTCCGTCCGAGCCGGTCACCAAGGAACTGCTGACCCCGCTGCCGCGCCCGGAACGCCCGGCGCCGGCGGCAGGCGAGGAAGGCGAGGACAACGAAAGCGTCGGCCAGATCTTCCGCGAAGCGCGCGAAGCCCGCGCCGCCGAGGAAGAGCGTCGGGGCGGTGGCCGCAGCGGCGGCCGCTCAGGCAGTGGTGGTGGCCGCGGTAGTCGCGACGGTGAACGCAGCGGCGAACGCCGTGCGCGTGGCCCGCGCAAGCCGCGCGTGGAAGGCGAGCAGGGCGCTGCCGCCGCGGTTGCCGGTGCCGAAGGCGCCGCCGCCCAGGCCCCGCGTCCGCCGCGCCCGCCGCGTGCCGAAGGCGCACCGGCAGCCACGGTGGACGGTGAGCACAAGCCGCGCAAGCGCCGTCGTCGTCGCCACGGCCGTCCGGTCGAAGGTACCGAGGGTGTACAGGCCAACGCCGGCAACGGCGCCAGCCCGGTGACCCCGGTGCAGGTGGTGGCCAAGCCGGTGCGTACCGCCGCCGATACCGGTGACTCGTTCCTGACCCGCATCGGCCGCAAGATCCGCCGGATGCTGTCGGGCAGCTGATCGGCGCTGCCGATCAGCGGGTAGCACCCGACCGTTGGTCGGGTGGCTTTGAAAGGTGTGCCGACCAACGGTCGGCACCCACCAGGCGGGGCCGGTGGCACCCACCGTCTCCACGACGTCGCGCCGGTCCTGCATAATCGGGGCATGAGTGTCCTGCGCTTCGACAATGTCAGCAAACAGTACGCCGGTGGCCACGAGGCGCTGACCGATGTCAGCTTCGAGGTCGCGCCGGGCGAGATGCTGTTCGTCACCGGCCATTCCGGTGCGGGTAAAAGTACGCTGCTCAAGTTGATCCACCTCGACGAGCGGCCCAGCCGCGGCGCGGTGGTGTTCGACGAGCGCAACCTGCTGAAGGTGCGCGGCGGCGACGTGCCGCGCCACCGACGCGCGGTGGGGGCGGTCTACCAGGACCACCGCCTGCTGATGGACCGCTCCATCGCCGAGAACGTTGCACTGCCGCTGATCCTGCGCGGTACCCGCCGTAGTGACATCAACAAGCGCGTGCGCTCGGTACTCGAGCGGATGGGGCTGGGCCATCGCGAGAAGGCGCTGCCCTCGCAGCTGTCGGCCGGCGAACAGCAGCGCGTCGGCATCGCCCGCGCGATCGTCGGCGAGCCCAAGCTGCTGGTGGCCGATGAGCCGACCGGCAATCTCGACCCCACCCTGGCAGCGGAGATCATGGCCCTGTTCGCCGAGCTGCCCGCGCGCGGCACCAGCGTGCTGGTGGTCAGTCACGACCTGCCGCTGCTGCGCCGCATGCGCAAGCGCGTGCTGATCCTTGACCACGGCCGGCTGGTGGATGACATCTCGCCGCAGGACCTGGCGGAGTAACCATGGCGAAGAACGAAAACAGCGAAGCCGCCGCCCCCTCGCGCGTGGGCGTCTGGTTCCAGCACCACGTGCACAGCGTGGTGTTCAGCCTGGGCCGTGCCTGCCGCAAGCCGTGGGCGACCCTGCTGACGGTGATGGTCATGGCGCTGGCGTTGGCCCTGCCACTGGGCCTGTCGATCGCGCTGGACAACCTCAAGCAGTTCGCCGGCAGCGTGCAGCAGTCGCGCGACATCAACGTGTTCCTGAAGGGCAACATCGATGGTCCCGGTGCGCTTCGCCTGGCCGGCCAGCTGCGCGACCGCGATGACGTGGCCGAAGTGAACGTGCGCACGCCCGAGCAGGGCCTGCAGGAACTGCGCGATGCCGGCCTCGGTGAGGCGATCGATGCGCTCAACGACAATCCGCTGCCCTCGCTGCTGGTGATCACCCCCGGCCAGGGCAAGGACGACGCACGCCTGGCGCGCGCGCTGAAAAGCCTGCCCGAGGCCGACCTGGTGCAGCACGATGCGCTGTGGCGCCAGCGCCTGGATGCCTGGCTGGCGTTCGGCGCGCGGCTGGTGCAGGTGCTGTCGGTGCTGCTCGGCGCGGGTGCCGCGCTGGTGGTCGGCAACACGGTGCGCCTGGACATCCAGGCGCGCCGCGAAGAGATCGGCGTGCTGCAGCTGCTTGGCGCCAGCGATGGCTTCATCCGCCGCCCCTTCCTGTATCTGGGTGCGTGGTATGGCCTGGGCGCAGGCGCGGTTGCACTGGCCCTGATCGGCGCCGCCGGTGCCGCGCTGCGCGTGCCGCTGGCCGAACTCTCGCGCAGCTACGGCAGCCCGTTCGTGCTGCATGGCCTGGACCTGCTGCATGGTGGCCTGGTCCTGCTCGGCACGCTGCTGCTGGGCTGGCTGGGTGCCTGGCTGGTGACCGGCCATTTCCTGCGCCAGACCCGCCCGACCGATACCTGAGACCGGCATGCAACCGCAAGCGCTGAAGCACCTTGAAGGGCCCGCGACGCGGGTGATGGTGGTCGATGGCTCGAAGCTGGTCCGCAAGCTGATCGCCGACGTCCTGCAGCGCGACCTGCCGGGCGTGGAGGTGATTGGCTGCGACAGCATCGAAGACGCGCAGCAGGCGCTGGCGCAGGGCCCGGTGGACCTGGTGACGACCTCGCTGACCCTGCGTGATGGCGACGGCCTGGCGCTGGCGCGCATGGTCCGCGAAGCGGCCGGACAGGCCTATGTGCCGGTGATCGTGGTTTCCGGCGACGCCCAGCAGCACCTGGAGCAGCGCCGCTTCACCGAGTACGTCACCGACTATTTCGACAAATCCCTGGGCCATGAAGCGCTGGCGACCTTCATCCGTGGCTATGTGCAGCCGCAGACCATCCCCGGCGCCACCATCCTCTATATCGAGGACAGCCGCGTAGTGGCCGAGGCCACCAAGCGCATGCTCGAGCGGCAGCAGTTGAACGTGCTGCACGTGGTCAGCGCCGAAGAGGCCTTCACCCTGCTCACCGCCGAGTCGCTGGGCCGCAGCCGCCACCGCATCGACCTGGTGCTGACCGACGTCACCCTGAAGGGCGAGCTGAGCGGCCGCGACGTGGTGCAGCGCGTGCGCGTGGACTTCGGCTACGGCAAGCGCCGCCTGCCCGTGCTGGTGATGACCGGCGACGGCAACCCCCACAACCAGACCGGGCTGCTGCAGTCCGGTGCCAACGACCTGGTGCTCAAGCCGATCGAAGAGCGGCTGCTGGTCACCAAGGTGCTGTTCCAGCTGCGCCTGGCTCGATTGAATGATGGACCTTTGTTGCGATGATCGATGAAGTAACCGACACCCCGACGATCCAGCTGGAACCGAGCTGGAAGCAGCACGTCGGTGAGTACCTGTTGCAGCCGCAGATGCGCGAGCTGTCGGCCTTCCTGCGCCAGCGCAAGGCCAGCGGTGCGGCGGTGTTCCCGCCCGGGCCGCAGATCTTCGCAGCGTTTGACGCCACGCCGTTCGAGCAGGTGAAGGTGGTGATCCTCGGCCAGGACCCGTACCACGGGCGCGGCCAGGCCCACGGCCTGAGTTTCTCGGTACCGCCCGGCGTGCCGGTGCCGCCGTCGCTGCTGAACATCTACAAGGAGATCGAGAGCGATCTCGGTATCCCGCGCCCGGACCACGGCTGCCTGATCCCGTGGGCGCAGCGCGGCGTGCTGCTGCTCAATGCCGTGCTGACGGTGGAAGAGGGCAAGGCCGGCGCGCACCAGGGCCGCGGCTGGGAAGGCTTCACCGATCATGTGGTGGATGTGCTCAACCGCGAGCGCGAAGGACTGGTGTTCATGCTCTGGGGTGCCTATGCGCAGCAGAAGGGCAAGGTGATCGACACCCGCCGCCATCGCGTGCTGAAGTCGCCGCATCCGTCGCCGCTGTCGGCCCATCGGGGCTTCCTCGGCTGCCATCATTTCTCGATGGCCAACGAGTACCTGCAGCGCCACGGCCAGGCCCCGATCGACTGGTCGCTGCCGCCGCGCTCGGCACTCTGAGCGTCGGCGGGCCGCTGGGCCTGAACACCGGGCAACGTCCCCGGGCCTGAATGGGCCTTCAGAACGGCCCGTTCAGCTCCGCTTGACTGGAATCGGCCGCTTCATGGCAGGTAATTGCTTGAATTCCAAGGGATTGTGAATCCCGAAAAGCGTGCTCGCCACTGTCATCAAATCGCGCTACGGTAGGGCTCTGTTTGGGACCAGTGTTGCATCAATGGGATGCTGGAACTTTTTCCTCCTTTAGCAGTCCAAATCCCGGACTGCTAAGATGGGTGCCTATGAGCCAGAACACCTCTACTGCCCTTGTGGCAAACAATCTCCCGATTCCCAGTGCGCTCGGTTCGCTGGACGCCTACATCGGTGCCGTGCACCAGATCCCGGTGCTGTCGGTCGATGACGAACAGGACCTGGCCCGTCGCTTCCGCGACGGCAACGATCTGGACGCCGCCCGCGAGCTGGTGCATTCGCACCTGCGCTTCGTGGTGCACGTGGCCCGCGGCTACAACGGCTACGGCCTCGCCCTGGGCGACCTGATCCAGGAAGGCAACATCGGCCTGATGAAGGCGGTCAAGCGCTTCGACCCGGACATGGGCGTGCGCCTGGTCTCCTTCGCCGTGCACTGGATCCGTGCCGAAATGCACGAGTTCATCCTGAAGAACTGGCGCATCGTGAAGGTCGCCACCACCAAGGCGCAGCGCAAGCTGTTCTTCAACCTGCGCAAGTCGAAGACGCGCCTGGGCTGGATGAACGCGGCGGAAGTCAGCGCGGTGGCCAAGGACCTGAACGTGTCCGAGCGCGAGGTCATGGAAATGGAATCGCGCCTGTCCGGTCGCGATATCGGTTTCGATGCGCCGACCGACGAGGACAACGAGCACGCCCCGCCGTCGCCGGCTGCGTTCCTGGTTGCCGATGACGAAGACCCGTCGATGGCCTACGAGCGCGAGGACAACGAAGACAACCAGATGCAGCTGCTGCGCGAAGGCCTGGCCGAACTGGATGCGCGTTCGCGTGACATCATCCGCCGCCGTTGGCTGGATGCCGACAGCAAGGTGACGCTGCAGGAACTGGCAGACGAGTACGGCGTGTCGGCCGAACGCATCCGCCAGGTCGAGGCGAATGCCCTGAAGAAGATGAAGGCGCTGTTCACCGCGTAAGGCGGGGAGGCGTTGAAGCAATGAAAAGGCCCGGCACTGCCGGGCCTTTTCTTTTCGGTGGCGTTCTCATCCATGCATGGCGTGGATCTACCCAATGTCAGTAGAGCCACGCCATGCGTGGCTGCGGCGCGGTCGTCACTCTTCGCGTGCGATCGCGCGCCAACCAATGTCGTTGCGGTGGAATTCGTTGGCCCAGCTCACCTTGGCTACGCCGGCATAGGCATTGGCCTGCGCGTCGCGCACGCTGTCGCCCAGTGCGGCCACGCACAGCACGCGGCCGCCGGCGCTGACCACCTGGCCCTGCGCATCCAATGCGGTACCGGCATGGAACACCTTGGCAGCGGCCGGCACGTCGTCCAGGCCGGAAATCACGTCACCGGTGATCGGCGCTTCCGGGTAGGGCTTCGCCGCCAGCACCACGCCCAGCGACGGGCGCGCATCCCACTGTGCCTCGATCTGGTCTAGGCGGCCATCAATCGCCGCTTCCACCAGGTCCACCAGATCCGACTGCAGGCGGAGCATCACCGGCTGGGTTTCCGGATCGCCGAAGCGCACGTTGAATTCGATCACCTTCGGTGCGCCGCTGGCATCGATCATCAGGCCGGCGTAGAGGAAGCCGGTGAACGGGATGCCGTCGGCGATCATGCCCTGCACGGTGGGATTCACCACCTCACGCATCACGCGGGCGTGTACTTCCGGGGTGACCACCGGCGCCGGCGAGTACGCGCCCATGCCGCCCGTGTTCGGGCCGGTGTCGCCGTCGCCGACGCGCTTGTGGTCCTGCGAGGTGGCCATCGGCAGCGCATGCACGCCATCGACCATCGAAATGAAGCTGGCTTCCTCGCCGTCGAGGAACTCCTCGATGACCACGCGCGCGCCGGCATCGCCGAAGGCGTTGCCCGAGAGCATGTCACGCACGGCGTCCTCGGCTTCGGCCTGGGTCATCGCAACGATCACACCCTTGCCGGCGGCCAGGCCATCGGCCTTGACCACGATGGGGGCGCCCTTCTCGCGGATGTAGGCCAGCGCGGCGTCCACGTCGGTGTGCACGGCGTAGAACGCGGTGGGGATGTTGTGGCGGGCCAGGAAGTCCTTGGCGTAGGCCTTGCTGCCTTCCAGCTGCGCGGCGGCGGCGGTCGGCCCGAAGATGCGCAGGCCGGCGGCGCGGAAGCGGTCGACCACGCCGGCCACCAGCGGTACTTCCGGGCCGACCACGGTCAACGCCACGCCTTCAGCCTGGGCCAGCGCCAGCAGGCCGTCGATATCGGTCACCTTCACCGCCACGTTGCGGCACTTGTCTTCGCTGGCGGTACCGGCGTTGCCGGGCGCCACGATCACGTCGGTGACACGGGAGGACTGGGCCAGCTTCCATGCCAGGGCGTGTTCGCGGCCGCCAGAGCCGATGACGAGGATCTTCATGGGACAGGGTTCTCGGGTGCGGAAAAGAAAAGCCGGGCAGGGCCCGGCTTGGTGATGCGGATCAGTGGCGGAAGTGGCGCACGCCGGTGAACACCATGGCCAGGCCATGTTCGTCGGCAGCGGCGATCACTTCGGAATCGCGCATCGAACCGCCCGGCTGGATGACCGCCTTGATGCCGGCGGCAGCGGCGGCATCGATGCCGTCGCGGAACGGGAAGAACGCATCGGAGGCCATCACCGAACCCTCGACCACCAGGTTCGCGTCGGCGGCCTTGATGCCGGCGATGCGGGCCGAGTACACGCGGCTCATCTGGCCGGCGCCGACACCGATGGTGCGGTTGTCCTTGGCATAGACGATCGCGTTGGACTTCACGAACTTGGCCACCTTCCAGGCAAACAGCAGGTCGCTGAACTGCTTGTCGGTCGGCGCCAGCTTGCTGACCACCTTCAGCTCGTCGCGGGTCATGCCGCGGTTGTCCGACGACTGCAGCAGCAGGCCCGAGCCGACGCGCTTGCTGTCGAAGTTGTTCAGGCCGTCGCCATGCGGGATGCGCAGCACGCGTACGTTGGCCTTCTTCTGCGCGTATTCCAGCGCGGCCAGCTCGTAGTCCGGGGCAATCAGCACTTCCACGAACTGGCGGTCCAGGATCACCTTGGCGGTGGCGGCGTCCAGCGGCGTGTTGAAGGCGATGATGCCGCCGAAGGCGCTGGTCGGGTCGGTGGCGTAGGCCAGCTCGTAGGCATCGCCGTTGCCGGCGCCGACGGCCACGCCGCACGGGTTGGCGTGCTTGACGATGACGCAGGCCGGCGCATCGAACTGGCGCACGCATTCCCACGCCGCGTCAGCATCGGCCAGGTTGTTGTAGCTCAGTTCCTTGCCCTGCAGCTGCTGGAACGTGGCCAGCGTGCCCGGCACCGGGTACAGGTCGCGGTAGAACGCGCCGCTCTGGTGCGGGTTCTCGCCGTAGCGCAGGTCCATCACCTTCACGAAGGTCGAGTTCATCTGTGCCGGGTACTCGGCACGCACCGGCACGGCGGCGTCGGTGGCGGTGACCGCCGACAGGTAGTTGCTGATCGCCGCATCGTACTGGGCGACGCGGTTGAACGCGGCCACCGAGAACGCGAAGCGGGTGGCAGCCGTCAGCTGGCCGTTGTTGGCCTCCAGCGAGGCCAGCAGCTCGGGGTACTGCGACGGGTCGGTGGCCACTGCCACGCGGGCGAAGTTCTTGGCCGCCGAACGCAGCATGGCCGGGCCGCCGATGTCGATGTTCTCGACCGCGTCGGCCAGGGTGCAGTCGGCCTTGGCGGTGACCGATTCGAACGGGTACAGGTTCAGCACCAGCAGGTCGATGGCGCCGATGCCGTGCTCGGCCATCACCGCGTCATCCAGGCCGGAGCGGCCCAGCAGGCCGCCGTGCACCATCGGGTGCAGGGTCTTGACCCGACCGTCCATCATTTCCGGGAAACCGGTGACCTCGGCCACGTCCTTCACGGCCAGGCCCGCCTCGCGGATCGCCTTGGCGGTGCCGCCGGTGGACAGCAGCTCCACGCCGCGTGCCGCCAGCGCAGTGGCCAGCTCGACCAGACCGGTCTTGTCGGAAACGGAGAGGAGGGCCCGGCGGACGGGCAACAGATCAGCAGTCATGGGACGGAATCGGCAGCGGAGCGGGGCCGATATTGTAGGCGGTGGGGGCCGGTGGCGGGCGCCGCAGGGGCAGATTTGCCGTGGCAGTTGACGTAAAGGCGGGTCGGGCACATCGATCCGGCCCGATCCGGGGGCTGGGCTGCGGACCGGAGCAGGGTTGTTGGAATCTGCCAACGATGGGGTAGGCTGTGCCCCGCACTGCCAAGGATCAGCGGGTACGGATCATGTCGATCTACGCATTGAAAGGACGTTTCCAGGACCTGTTGCGTCCGGCCGTACGCGGTCTGTTCCGCATGGGGATCACTGCCAATACGGTGACCGTGGCCGCTGCCTTGGTCTCGCTGCTGGTGGCCGCGGCCGTGTGGTGCTGCGCGCCTGCCCAGCCTCTGCTGTACCTGCTGCTGCCGTTGTGGATGCTGCTGCGCATGGCGCTCAACGCGGTGGACGGCATGCTGGCGCGCGAATTCGGCCAGCAATCGCGGCTGGGCGCCTATCTGAACGAATTGTGCGATGTGATCGCCGATGCGGCGCTGTACCTGAGCCTGCTCAGCATACCCGGCGTGCGCCCGGAGGCGCTGTGGCTGCTGGCCTGGACGGCGGCGCTGAGCGAGTACGCCGGCGTGCTGGGGCTGATGGTCGGTGCCAGCCGCCGCTATGACGGCCCGATGGGCAAGAGCGACCGCGCCTTCGTGATCGGTGCGCTGGGCTTGCTGCTGGCCTTCGGCTGGGGCGGTGCACTGACGGCCAGCGGCGTGGCTGCAGCCATGGCAGTGTTGTGCGTGCTGACGATGATCAACCGCGTCCGTCGCGGACTGCGGGAAGCGGCGGTTTCGCCGAATTAATCAAGCAGATACAAAAAGACAATCAGGAGATTGCATGCGTCAGGCGCAGGAACGGGAATTCCACAGCTTCGACCAGGTACCGCTGTTCTACCGGTACTGGGCGGGCACCACCGCAACCCCGGCCACCAAGGCCATCGTGCTGCTGCACCGCGGCCACGAGCACTCCGGCCGGGTCACCCACCTGGTCGATGAGCTGGACCTGCCCGACACCGCCTTCTTCGCCTGGGATGCGCGCGGCAATGGCCGTTCGCCGGGCGCACGTGGCGATGCACCGGGCTTCCCGGCGCTGGTGCGCGACCTCGATAGCTTCATTGCCCACATCGGTGCCGAGCACGGCATCGCGGTGGAAAATATCGTGGTGATCGCGCAGAGCGTGGGCGCGGTGGTCGCCGCGACCTGGGTGCACGATTACGCGCCGCGCCTGCGTGCGCTGGTGATGGCTTCGCCGGCGTTCAAGGTGAAGCTGTACGTGCCGTTCGCGCGCCCGGGCTTGGCCTTGATGCAGAAGCTGCGCGGCAACTTCTTCGTCAACAGCTATGTCAAGCCGCAGTGGCTGACCCATGATCCGGCGCGGGTGGAAAGCTACCGTACCGATCCGCTGATCACCCGGCCGATCTCGGTGCGCGTGCTGCTGGGCCTGTACGAAGCGGCTGACCGCATCGTCGCCGATGCGCAGGCCATCAGCGTGCCGGTGCAGCTGCTGGTGTCCGGTTCGGACTTCGTGGTGCACCGTGGCCCGCAGGATCGCTTCTATGAACGCCTGTCCAGCCCGATCAAGGAGCGGGTGCATCTGCCGGGCTTCTTCCACGACACGCTGGGCGAGCGCGATCGGGCACCAGCACTGGCGCGCATCCGCAGCTTCATCCAGGCGCGTTTTGCCGAGCCGCTGCGCGAACTGCCGCGGCGTGACGCGCACCGTCATGGACCGACCTTCGAGGAATCAGAGATCCTGGCGTGGCCACCCGAACGCAACAGCCTGGCCGACCTGCGCTGGCGCGTGGTGCGCGGCGGCCTGCGCTTCGGTGGCACGCTGTCCGAAGGCATTGCGCTGGGCCTGCAGACCGGTTTCGATTCCGGCAGCACGCTCGACTACATCTATCGCAACGAAGCGCGCGGCAAGGGCCCGCTGGGCCGCATGGTCGACCGCAATTACCTGGACGCAATCGGCTGGCGCGGCATCCGCATCCGTGGCCAGCACCTGCAGGAACTGCTGCGCGATGCTGCCCAGCGCCTGCGCGGGCAGGGCACGCCGGTGCGCGTGCTGGACGTGGCCGCCGGCCATGGCCGCTATGTGCTGGAAGCGCTGGGCCAGGGCGAACAGCGCGCCGACCGCATCGTGCTGCGTGATTTCAGCGATCTGAACGTGACCCAGGGCCAGGCCTTGATCGAGCGCCTCGGTGCAGCCGACATCGCCCACTTCGAGCAGGGCGATGCGTTCGACCCGGCACAGCTGGCCACGGTGGACCCGGCGCCGACGCTGGCGGTGGTGTCCGGCCTGTACGAGCTGTTCCCCGACAACGATGCGGTGCTGCGATCGCTGCAGGGCATCGCTGCGGCAGTGCCAGTGGGCGGCTACCTGGCCTACACCGGCCAGCCCTGGCACCCGCAGCTGGAATTCATCGCCCGCGCGCTGACCAGCCATCGAGGCGGCGCCGCGTGGGTGATGCGCCGCCGTACCCAGCAGGAGATGGATGAGCTGGTGCGCCTGGCCGGGTTCGAGAAGGTGGCGCAGCGCATCGATGACTTCGGCATCTTCACCGTGTCGCTGGCGCGCCGGACCGCGTGATGGCGACGCTGGCCGCAACCCCACTGGCCGCGGAAGGGCGCCCCTGGCGGCGCGCCCTGCTGTGGCTGGTTCTGCTGGGACCGTTCTTCTTCGCCAGCTACGGCTTCGCCAACTGGATGGCTGGTCGCCATCCCGAACTGCCGGTGATGGCGTTCGCCTGGGAGACGCGCATTCCCTTCGTTCCGTGGACGATCGTGCCGTACTGGTCGATCGACCTGTTCTACGCGGTCTCCTTCTTCCTGTGCCGTCAGCGCCTCGAACTGGACCGGCACGCGCTGCGGCTGCTCAGTGCACAGCTGATCGCGGTGACCTGTTTCCTGCTGTGGCCACTGCGCTTCAGCTTCGAGCGGCCGGAGATCGGCGGCGTGTTCGGTTGGCTGTTCGATGTGCTGCTGGGCTTCGACAAGCCGTTCAACCAGGCGCCATCGCTGCACATCGTGCTGCTGATCGTGCTGTGGGTGAAGTTCGCGCAGTACCTGCACGGCGTGTGGCGTTGGGTGCTGCATGTGTGGGCACTGCTGATCGGTGTTTCGGTGCTGACCACGTTCCAGCATCATTTCATCGATATCCCGACCGGCCTGCTGGCCGGCTGGCTGTGCGTCTGGCTGTGGCCGGAGCAGGGTACGCCGCCGCTGCGGGCCTGGCGCACGGCGCGTGATCCAAAGCGCTGGCGTCTGGCCTCGTTCTATCTGCTGGGCGCGGGGGTGCTGCTGGTGCCGGTGGTGGTGCTGGGGGGCACGGCGCTTTGGCTGCTGTGGCCGGTGGTGTCGCTGCTGCTGGTGGCGCTGGCCTATGCGGGGCTGGGTACGGCGGTGTTCCAGAAACGCGCCGATGGTCGCCTGACCGTGGCCGCGCGCTGGCTGCTGGCGCCGTACCTGGGTGCAGCCTGGATCAATTCGCGGCTATGGACGCGGCGTGTGCCGCAGCCGGTGCCGGTGATGGACGGCGTGTGGCTGGGGCGCATTCCCGACGGCGCGTTGCCGCCGCCACTGTCGGGCGTGGTGGATGCCTGTGCCGAGCTGTCCTGCCGCGCGCCAGGCGCGGCGTACGCCAGTGTGCCGATGCTGGACCTGGTAGTGCCCACGCCGGAGCAGCTGCGCGAGGCAGTCGAGGCCATCGAGCGGCTCCATGCGCACGGACCGTTGCTGGTGTGCTGTGCGCTGGGCTATTCGCGCAGTGCGGCCAGCGTGGCCACCTGGCTGCTGCGCAGCGGTCGTGCGGCCGATGCTGACGCTGCGGTCGCGATCGTGCGTGTGGCACGCCCCGGCATCGTGCTGGGCGCGGCGCATCTGCATGCCATCACCGCTGCAGCAGGAGCGCGCGCATGAGCACCGTTCCCGATCTGGCGACCATGCAGCTGCTGCTGCGGCAGGGGCGTTGGCCGGCATGCCTGTCGCTGGGCCTGTTGCTGGTGGCGTTGCTGCTGCTCGGCATCGAGACGGGGCTGGCGATGATCGCTGCCGGGCTGTTGCTGCTCAGTGTTGCCGCGGGCATCGCACAGGCCTACCACGCGTGGCGTGTGGGGCTGGATGCCGACCTGCTGCAGCTGCTGCGCGATGAGGGCCTGCACGACGAAGCCGCCGCGCGCCGCACCGATCAGCTGCTGCACGACAGTGGCCTGCGCCGTGCCTCGCCCGCTGCACAACTGCGCGGCTGGGATGCGCGTTGGGCCGGCATGCGCCGCCTGCTGCTGCGCCAGTACCTGCTGACCGCAGTGCAGTTCGTACTGCTGGTGGTGGCCGTGTTGTGGCCGCAGACGTGAACGGGAGGGACCGATGCTTGCCGAACTGATTGCCCGCGCCTGCAGTGGCGCGATCCATGTGGTGACCGGCGCCCGCGCGCTGTGGATCGGCTGTGCGCCGTCCAGCGAGCGTCGCGTGTACTACGGCAACCATGCCAGCCATGGTGACTTCGTGCTGATCTGGTCGTCGATGCCACCGGCATTGCGACGGCAGGTGCGCCCGGTGGCCGCGGCCGAATACTGGCAGCGCGACGGCCTGCGTCGCTACCTGATCGACGCGGTGTTCAACGGTGTGCTGGTCGAGCGCGAGGCCGGGCATCGTCAGCAGGATCCGCTGCAGGTACTGCGCGAGGCCGTGGACGAAGACTGCTCGCTGATCCTGTTTCCGGAAGGCACGCGCAATGTGGGCGATGAGCCGCTGCTGCCGTTCAAGAGCGGCATTTACCACCTGGCACGGCAACGACCGGAACTGGAGTTCGTGCCGGTGTGGATCGACAACCTGAAGCGGGTGATGCCCAAGGGCCGGTTCCTGCCGCTGCCGCTGCTGTGCACGGCCACCTTCGGTACGCCGCTGCGGCTGCAGGCTGACGAGGACAAGGCCGCCTTCCTGGCCCGCAGCCGACAGGCGCTGCTGGACCTGGCGCCGAATGGAGGTCGTGCATGAGTTTCGTGCTGGATGTATCTGGCGATCTGGCAACGCAGAGTGTCGGCCAGCAGACCGGCCTGCTGTTTGCCGGTGTGGGGGCGGTGCTGGTGCTGGCCACGCTGGTGGCCGAGACCCTGCGCTGGCGCCAGCGCGGCCAGCCCAGTGCAGTCATCGCCAACCTGGTGTCACGCATCCGCGCCTGGTGGGTGATGGCGATCGTGGTCGGGCTGGCGCTGTTCTTCGGACGTGCCGGGGTGATCGTGCTGTTCGCGATCATCTCGCTGTTCGCGTTGCGCGAGTTCATCACGCTGGCGCCGACCCGCTCGGGCGACTACTACGCGCTGCTGGCCGCGTTCTACATCGTCCTGCCGTGGCAGTACTACCTGGTGTGGATCGACTGGTACGGCATGTACACGCTGCTGATTCCGGTCTATGCGTTTCTGTTCCTGCCGATCCTGTCGACCATCGGCGGTGATACCACGCACTACCTGGAGCGGACCGCGAAGGTGCAGTGGGGCCTGATGATCTGCGTGTTCTGCATCTCGCACGTGCCGCTGCTGCTGAACCTGCACGTGCCGGGCTACGATCCGGCGCGCAACGTATTGCTGTTCGCTTTCCTGGTGATCGTGGTGCAGTCCTCGGACGTGCTGCAGTACATCTGGGGCAAGCTGCTGGGCAAGCATCTGATTGCGCCGAAGCTGTCGCCATCGAAGACGGTGGAGGGCTTCGTCGGTGGCGTGCTGAGTGCCAGCGCGCTGGGCGCAGCGCTGTGGTGGATCACCCCGTTCACGCCGCTGCAGGCGTTCGGCCTGTCGCTGCTGATCAACCTGATGGGGTTCTGGGGCGGCCTGGTGATGTCGGCGATCAAGCGTGATCGTGGCATCAAGGACTGGGGCCACATGATCGAGGGCCATGGTGGCATGCTCGACCGGCTGGATTCGGTGTGCTTCGCCGCGCCGGTGTTCTTCCACGTGGTGCGGTATTACTGGAAGGCGGGCGGCGGCGGTTGATTCTGCCGGCTTCCATCCACGCATGGCGTGGATCTACCGGTAGTGCCGGCCGCTGGCCGGCAACTGCAACATCGTGCCATCGTGCATCATTGGGTTGCCCGCCAGCGGCTGGCGCCACCCACGCGCGCGCTTACGCGCTGATGCCGTATTCCTTCAGCTTCTTGCGCAGGGTGGCACGGTGGATGCCCAGCATCGCCGCGGCGCGGCTCTGGTTGCCTTCGCAGTGGTTGAGCACTTCCACGAACAGCGGGATCTCCATCTCGCGCAGCACGATCTCGTAGACATCGTCCGCATCGCAGCCATCAAGGTCACGCAGGTAGCGGCGCACGGACTGGGCGACGTGTTCACGCAGCGGTGGCCGGGGAGCGCCACGACTGTTGTCAGGACGAGAAAGGACAGCGTTCAAGGGGGTTCCCGATTCGGTTGGCCCGTGCGCGCGGAGCGCGCGGCCGGACGAGGTGGTGGCGGCCAGTCTAGCGCGAGCGTGCCCAGCCTGCCACGGCTGGTCGCCTGCCCCCGGTCAGAGAAAGTCGAAGGTGAATGCGACGGTGGACGCAGCGGGCTCCTGTACCCGGAACGCGACGCGCGCGCTCTGGCCCGGTTCCAGCAGGGCTGCGCCGGGGTTCTCACCCAGGTATTGCGCGGGCGTGAACACGCCGCTGCCGATCACCCGGCCATCGGCATCGGACAATGACAGCCGCAGGTCCGGCCACGCCTGTGCCCAGCGCGCATCATTGCGGATGCTGGCCTGCACCTGCAGCACGCCGGCCTGGCCTGGCAAGGGGCGGATCTCGCGGCTGGTCATGGTGAACGCAGCGGGCTCGTGCCAGGCGGGCAGGCTGCAGCGCAGCACGCCACACAGTGCACCCAGCCATACGCGGTTGCCGGCGTCGGCAGCCAGCCGCGCACGGTCGGCCAGCACACTCTGCAGGACCAGCAACAACGCCAGCCCGGCGACCAGCAGCCAGTGCCAGCGGGGGGCTGGCAGCGTGCGCTGGCGTGCGCTGCCGAGGAAGCTGGGGGCATCGCTGGTGACCGCCGTTGCCTGCACCGCGGCCAGCGCCGGTTCGATGGCTGCAGCTTCAGCAACGATGACAGCGTCATCGTCGTGTCGCATTTGTGTGGCCGGTGGTTGCGCCAGATTGCTGGGCCCGGCCTGCACCTGCTCCACAGGCGTTGTCTGCCCGGTTTGATCCTGCATGCGCGGATCGGACGCAGGCGCAACCTCACCTTCCGGGGTCTTGCGCAGGAAGGTGGCCAGGGGGCGGCGGGGTGGGTTCGGCTCGGACATGCTCAGGGCGCGGGCTCGGATCCAGCGGTCATTCAACCACGATCAGGCGCGGCGCACGCCAGTGATGCGCATCCAGTCGCCGTCCTGGGTGGCCTGCAGATCATCGAACCAGGCCGCGTAGCGCTGCAGCAGTTCGCCTTCCTGGCCATGCAGGATGCCGGACAGGGCGATGCGGCCGCCGGCGGCGACGCGTGCGGCCAGCAGTTCGGCCAGCGCATCCAGCGCCGAGGCGAGGATGTTGGCGACCACGATCGGATAGGTCGCGGCCGGTTCGTCCTGCGGCAGGTACACGTGCATGCGGGCCTGTTCGCCGTTGCGCTCGGCATTGTCGGCGGTGGCGACCAGCGCCTGCGGATCGTTGTCCACGCCGATGGCTTCAGCGGCGCCCAGCTTCAGCGCGGCCAGTGCAAGGATGCCCGAGCCGCAACCGAAGTCGAGCACGCGCTGGCCCTGCAGCAGGCCATCCACGGCCAACTGGTCCAGCCAGCGCAGGCACAGTGCGGTGGTCGGGTGGGTACCCGAACCGAACGCCAGGCCCGGGTCCAGCCGTACCACGGCGGCGTCGGCGGCCTGTGCGGCGTCGGGCAGTTCGTGATTCCACGGCACGATCCAGGTACGGCTGCCGAAATCCATCGGCTGGAACTGGTCCAGCCAGGCGCGTTCCCAGTCTTCATCCTCGACCGCGCGGAAGCTGCCGCTGCTCCAGTCCAGTTCTGGATCGAAGGATTCCAGTGCGGCCAGCAGCAACAGCGCGTTGCTGTCGGCGGGGAACAGCGCGCTCAGCACCAGGGTGTCCCACAGCGGGGTCTCGCCCACGCCTGGTTCGAGAATGGCCTGTTCGTTGCTGGTATCGGCCTCGGCATCGAGCAGGGTCACGGCCAGTGCACCCACGTCCTCCAGCGCATTTTCATAGCGGGGCTGGGTGGCTTCGGTGCAGCGCAGGGTCAGTTCCAGGAACGGCATGGTGGTGGGGGCAATCGCAGGAAAGGGGCCATGCTAGACCATCGGAGCGTCTCCGTATTGCCTGAGATGCTGTGCCTGGATGAACGAAGCCCGTTCAGACACGCCCGTCGGGCCTTGCTAAACTTCGTGCTTTCCTGTGTGCCGTATCGCCCGCCGCCGCCGATGGCCTTCGCTCCTACCCTGAAAACCTGGTTGCTCGTGCTGCCGGCCGTGGCCGTGCTGGGCGTGGCCGGTTATCGGGCCAGCGGCCATGCTCCGGCTTCTTCGGTAGCCTCGGCGGATCTGGCGGTTGGGGGGGCGGCCACTGACAGTGCGGCACCGCTGCCGGTGATGCCGGAGGCGCTCGCGCGCCGGCTGGCACCCTTCGAGCGTGGCGGTGCATTGCCGTCCGGGCTGCCCCTGGATATCCGCGCTGATCTCGAAGAGGCCACCGACCTCTACGCCTATGCGCAGCGTTTGCGTGCGCAGGCGGACGAAGGCAATCACGAGGCGCGCTGGATGCTCAGCCGTGTCTACGACTATTGCGCGCAGTATGCGGTCGATCCGGGTGGCTACCGCCTGGACAACAACGTGCTGGCCGGATTGGGCCTGACTGCCGCACCGGCGATGGTGCAGGCGCGCGAACGCGTCGCGCAGCGTTGCGGCGGGTTCGTGCCGGGCGACAAGCTGGGCACGGCCCTGGTGCTGTCCGAACGGCGCAAGGCGGCTGCACAGGGCAACCTGGCTGCCGAGGCTGCGCTGTTCGCCGAGGGCGAACCGCTGCAGGACAGCCCCGAGTACCGCCGTGACCTGGTTGAACGGGTGCGCACCTCGCGCGACCCGGAGGCCTTCATGGCCATCGCTCCGGGGATGGGCGTGCGTGCCTCGGGTGACCGCGCGCTCAGCGGGCTGGTGGCGGGCGAGCAGCTCAGTGAACTCGCATGGCGGCTCGCGGCCTGCGAACTCGGTCTACCGTGTGGGGCAGACAGTGTGCTGGTCAACAGTTTTTGTGCGAACGGAGGGATCTGTTCGCAGGATGGTACGCAGGATTTCCGGGATTTCGTGTATGACGCTGCGGTATCGCGGCAGGGCGCTGGGAAGATGAAGGAATGGATCAAGCGATTGGTTGGAAAGAGGAACGAGCAATGAACTACCGCCGATTCCTGCACGGGGCCAAGTTCTGGTTCTGGGTGGCCCTGTTCGTGGCCTACTCGGCCGGCGCCGTTGGCCTGTTGATGATCGATACCTATGAAGATCGCTACCGGCATCTGTCGAAGGTGGAACTGACTACTGTGAAGGCGCAGGAAGACGTGCGCCGTGCCGGCGCCAGCCAGGTGGCCGCGGTCTATCGGGCGCAGAGCGGCATGCCGTTTGCGTCGCTGCCGGCGGGCAGCACCTTCCAGGTGGTGTGGCCGGACGGTTCGACCGAGACCATGGTGATCGTCGACCCGACCTCGCCCAACGGCGTGCGTCCGCTGGCGAACTCGCAGATCCCGGCCGAAGCTGCCGACAAGCGCTGATGCGCCTGCTGTAGCGCCGGGCATGGGCTCGGCGCTGCAGCAAACGGAAAAGGGCGGGGATATCCCCGCCCTTTTCATGTCCAGCACGCGGCGCCGATCAGGTCAGCGCGATCGGCTTGTTCTTGCGTTCGGCCAGGCGCTTTTCCAGATAGTGGATGTTCTGGCCACCGGCCTGGAAGCCCTTGTCGCGCATGATCCGCTGCTGCAGCGCGACGTTGGTCTTGATGCCATCGACCACCATTTCGCTCAGTGCCACGCGCATGCGGGCAATGGCGGTTTCGCGGTCCGGGCCGTGCACGATCAGCTTGCCGATCATCGAGTCGTAGTTCGACGGCACGCGGTAGCCACTGTAGATGTGGGTGTCCACGCGCACGCCGGGACCGCCCGGCGGATGGAAGCCGGTGATGGTGCCCGGGCTCGGCACGAAGGTTTCTGCATCCTCGGCGTTGATACGGCATTCGATGGCATGGCCGGTCAGCACCACGTCACTCTGCTTGATCGACAGCTTCTGGCCGGCGGCGATCTTCAGCTGCTCGGCCACCAGGTCGATGCCGGTGACCATTTCGGTGACCGGATGCTCCACCTGGATGCGGGTGTTCATTTCGATGAAGTAGAAGCGGCCGTCCTCGTACAGGAACTCGAAGGTGCCGGCGCCGCGATAACCAATGCGGATGCAGGCTTCCACGCACACCTTGCCGATCTGCTCGCGCTGCTCGGCGGTGATGCCCGGTGCCGGCGCTTCTTCCACCACCTTCTGGTGACGGCGCTGCATCGAGCAGTCACGCTCGCCCAGGTGGATGGCGTTTCCCTGGCCGTCGGCCAGCACCTGGATTTCCACGTGGCGCGGATTCTCCAGGAACTTCTCCATGTAGACCTCGCCATTGCCGAACGCGGCCTTGGCCTCGCTCTTGGTGGTTTCGATCGAGGTCTTCAGCGAGGCTTCGGCGTGCACCACGCGCATGCCGCGACCACCGCCACCGCCGGCCGCCTTGATGATGACCGGGTAACCGATCTCGCGGGCGATCTTGGTGTTGGCGACGATGTCCTCACCCAGCGGGCCGCCCGAACCGGGCACGCACGGCACGCCGGCGGCCTTCATCGCGCGGATGGCCTCGACCTTGTCACCCATCATGCGGATGGTGTCGGCCTTGGGGCCGATGAAGATGAAGCCGGACTCCTCCACGCGTTCGGCGAAGTCGGCGTTCTCCGAAAGGAAGCCGTAGCCCGGGTGAATGGCCTGGGCGTCGGTGACTTCAGCGGCGGCGATCAGGGCCGGGATGTTGAGGTAGCTCTGCGGCGACGGCGCCGGACCGATGCAGACCGACTCGTCGGCCATGGCCACGTGCTTGAGGTTGCGGTCGACCGTGGAGTGCACGGCCACCGTGCGAATGCCGAGGGTGTGGCACGCGCGCAGGATGCGCAGCGCGATCTCCCCTCGGTTGGCGATGACGACTTTGTCGAGCATGGCGTGCCCCTCAGCCGATCACGAACAGCGGCTGGTCGAATTCGACCGGCTGGCCGTTCTCGCCGAGGATGGCGACGATGGTGCCGGACGTGTCGGCTTCGATCGGGTTGAACATCTTCATCGCTTCGATGATGGCCAGGGTCTCGCCTTCCTTGACCTGCTGGCCAACGGTGACGAAGGCCGGCTTGTCCGGGGCGGACGAGGCGTAGAAGGTGCCGACCATCGGCGAGCGCAGCACGTGGCCTTCCGGCAGTGCCGGGCCCGGCTTGGCGGTGCCGCCGGTGGAGGCTTCGGTCGGCGACTGCATCGGCATCGCCTGCGCCGCCGGAGCGGCCGGAGCGGCATACACCGGGGCGGCGACCGGGGCGGCGTAGCCGGCCACCGGCGCGCGCGACAGGCGCACCGACTCTTCGCCTTCCTTGATTTCGATCTCAGCCAGGTTCGACTCTTCCAGCAGGTCGATCAGCTTCTTGATTTTGCGCAGATCCATGAGGGCCTCTTTGGTTTCTTCTAGGTGAGGAGAGCGCCGTGGGCGCCCGGGTCGACAATCAGGTGGCGGATACCCGCAGCAGCGCCGCGTCCATCGCGTAGCGGTAGCTGTCGGCACCGAAGCCGCACACCACGCCCACCGCCTTGTCGCTGAAGTAGCTGTGCTGGCGGAACGGTTCGCGGGTATGCGGGTTGGACAGGTGGATTTCGATGAACGGCACCGCCACCGCCGCCAGCGCATCGCGCAAGGCCACTGAGGTGTGGGTGAACGCGGCGGGGTTGATCAGGATGAAGGCAGTGCCGTCGTTGCGTGCGGCCTGCACGCGGTCCACCAGTACATGCTCGGCGTTGGACTGCAGGCTCTCTACGGCGTGCCCGGCGGCCGAGGCCTGGGCAACCAGGGCCCGGTCGATGTCGGCCAGCGTGGTGTGGCCGTAGACCTCCGGCTCGCGGGTGCCGAGCAGGTTGAGGTTGGGGCCGTGCAGGACCAGCAGCTTCGCCATGGGATCCGGAAGACGGGAAAGGGCGGCAGTCTGGCGGAACCGGCGGATGCTGTCCAGTTCGGCGAAGTTTGCAGCGTTTCAATCGACCGTTTGAAATCTGCGGAAGCGCTTGCGGCCCTATGCGGGGCGGCGGATCAAGGCGCGCTGAATGCCTTGCGGGCGGGGGATGGATGCACGTAGGCCGACGATGGCGGCAAGGGCCACGCCGGTCGATCCGCGCCAAGCGCGGGCGACGGGGCCGGCGGTCAGTAGATCCACGCCATGCGTGGATGAAGGAAGTTCCATATGCAGCAAGCTACGTACGCACCGAAGGGCAGGCCCCGGTTGCGCAGCAAGCTACGCACCCACCGGAAAGGCGGGTCAGGTCTCCAGCGGCACCGTCGGCACCACGTTCGGGAACACCTCTTCCAGCGGTTCCGGCTGCCCGGGCTTCGGCGCCGGCCAGTTGTAGGCATTGACCGGCTGCGCGCGGTTCACCCACAACGCGTAATACAGATGATCGGCGCGGCCGTCCCCGGTGTTGGGATGGATCAGGATGGTCAGGCCCAGGCTGTTGAGCTGCAGCCAGGGCACCAGCACGGGGAGCAGGTCGTTGGTAAAGCCGAAATAGAACGAGGGCGTGACATGCGGCCCACGCGGCTCAAGGTTCCAGTTGCCCAGCTCCACCGGGAACCGCTCGGCGGCCCAGCGCCGTAGCAGCGCGGCCTTTTCGAAGCTGTCCTCATCGAAGTAGATGTGAGCGTGATAGCTCTTGATGTCGGTGTAGGCGCGTGGGGTCACGGGCAGGGTGGCCTCGCCGGGACGCACGCTGGCCGGGCGCGGGGTCGGTTCGCTGGCCGTGGCCTGGCCCCAGGGGCTGCGCCCTTCCGGTGCTGGCGGCACGATGGCCCGGAAGCCGGGGCGGCCAGGCTCGGTGGTGTTCACCGCGTCGTTGCCGCGCGGTGCTGCGGCGGCGGTCGAGGCACTGGCCAGGCCGCCAGCGGCCAGACCCGCCGAAGCGATCAGGCGTCGGCGTGCGGGCGAGAGCAGGTCGGCCCAGTGGGTGTCATCGGTGAGGGTCTGCGGGTCCGGGTGCATGAAGGGCTCCGTGGCGGCATCGTGTGGGCAGGCAAGCACGCTCGGGCACCCGCATCCACAGCGTCCAATAAGCAGGGGGCATCACCTCATGCAGGTGCGCCCCGTTGTCGTTGAGCGTGGCCGCTGGGCGGGCTAGGGTGCAGGTCTGCCGCCCCGGAGACCTTCCATGATCTCGCCCGATGCCGACACACAGCAAAAGCGCGCGTTTTTCCGCCAGCTGCACGCGCAGGGTTGCTTCGTGCTGCCCAATCCGTGGGACGTGGGCAGCGCCCGCTACCTGCAGCGGCAGGGCTTCCAGGCACTGGCCACGACCAGTGCCGGCTGCGCCTGGAGTGAAGGGCGGCCGGATGGGGCGGTTTCGCTGCAGGCCACACTGGAACATCTGCGGCTGATGGCGGCCGCGACACCGCTGCCGTTGAACGCCGATTTCGGTGATGGCTTCGGCGCCACGCCACAGGCAGTGGGCGAGGCGGTGGCGGCGGCCATCGACACCGGTATCGCGGCGCTGTCGATCGAGGACGCCAGCGGCGTGGCCGATGCGCCGCTGCGGCCGATCGGGCAGGCGGTCGAGCGACTGTGTGCAGCACGTGCGGCCATCGACCGCGCGGGGGGCGATGTGCTGCTGGTCGCGCGGGCCGAGAATTTCTTCGTTGGCGTGCCGGATCTGGAGGACACCCTGCAGCGCCTGCGCGCCTATGCCGAGGCCGGCGTCGATGTGCTGTATGCACCGGGCATCAGCACGCGCGAACAGATCAGCGCGGTGGTCGCCGCTGCGGGGGCGAAGCCGGTGAACCTGCTGGTGGGTGGACCGACACCGCTGAGCCTGCAGGACATCGCCGCACTCGGCGTGCGACGGGTCAGCCTGGGCGGTGCGCTGGCGCGAGCTGCGTGGGGTGGGTTGATGCAGGCGACCCAGCCGATCGTGCAGGACGGACGCTTCGATGGCCTGCAGCAGGCGGCTTCGGGCGCGGCGTTGAACGCGCTGTTCCGCTGACACACACCCAGGCCTGCAATGGATCCAGCCCGGGCGTGGATGGACGCGCGCCTGCGACTACAGCGCTTCCATCCCACCCCTGGGCAGCGTCACGCCCGGCTCCAGTGCCGGCAGCAGTTGCCGCAGCAGTGCCGGGTTGTCCAGCATCGCCGCGCCGTCCAGATAGCGCCATTGCGTTGTACCGACGCGTCGCACAGCAACCATGAATGACGTGCTGCGCATCGGCGCTTCGCGCACGCGCAGCAGTGACTGGCGCGGTACGAAGCAGACTTCCTCGTCACCGGCCGCATAGGTGCGGCCCGGCACGCCTGCCTCGTCGCTGATGATGGTGACGCCGGCCTTGCGCAGCGCCTTCACCGTGTCGCGGGTCGCCCGCGCATAGGCCTCGTCGCCACCGGCCAGCTGCTTCAGGCTGGGATGGGTACGCGCGATGATCAGCTCGGTATCGCCACGGGCGAAGGCGCCCATCATCGCCTGCACCTCCTTGCGCAATGCGGCCGAGTCTTCCGGACTGAGTTCACCGGCCAGCGCGGGCGTAACGTCCATTGCCATCGGCAGGGCCAGCAGAAGGGCAAGCAGATACCGGTGCATCGTCGGGCAGCTCAGCGGGAACCGCCGCACTATACGTTGGACGCGAAAACAGCGTCCCATCGGTGGCGCTGGTTTCCCCGGAATCGATACTTACCATTGGTAGGTATTGATGTCTGGAGATCCCCATGCACAGCCTCATTGTCATCGCCCACCCTGAGCCCGGTTCACTGACCCACGCGATGGCGCGTCGCATCGGTGATGCCATTGCCGCGGCCGACACCGGCAACACCGTGGCCTATGCCGACCTGATGGCCGAAGGCTTCGATCCGCGCTTCAACCCGCAGGACCAGGCGTTGTTCCGCAGCACAGGCGCGGTACCCGCCGATGTCGCTGCCGAGCACGCGAGGCTAGATGCCACCGATACGCTGGTGCTGGTGTTCCCGTTGTACTGGTGGTCGTTCCCGGCGCTGCTGAAAGGCTGGATCGACCGTGTGTTCACCAACGACTGGGCCTACGCGCAGGACGCGCAGGGCAGGCTGGTGAAGAAGCTGCAGCGCCTGAATGTGCATCTGGTGGCGCTGGGCGGCGCCGACGCAGCCATGGTCGAACGTCGTGGCTACGACGCGGCAATGAGGACGCAGATCGACATGGGCATCTTCGACTATTGCGGCGCACGCGTGCTGTCGTCCGACCTGCTGTTGGACGCCGATACCGGTGCCGCTGAAGCGCATCTGCAGACCGCGCTGGCGATCGGCCGTAAAATCGGTGTTCCGATGCGCTGATCGCCGTGCTCCGCCGATGCCCGCCAACGCCACCCCCACGCGCCGCCGAATGACCCGGGAGCAACGCACCCGCCAGTTGCTGGATGTGGCCTGGGCACTGGTTCGCGGAGAAGGTACCGGAGCGTTGACGCTGGGGCGGCTGGCTGAGGCGGCGGGCGTGACCAAGCCTGTGGCCTACGATCACTTCGTGACCCGCAATGGCTTGCTGGCGGCGCTCTACGATGACTATGACGGACGCCAGACAGTGGTCTTCCACGAGCGCATCGGCCGCGCCCGGGCTCAACTGGTCGATCGGGCGGCGGCCATCGCCTCCGGCTACATCGACTGCGTCCTCAGCCAGGGCAGCGAAGTGCAAGGCATCCTCGCCGCGCTGGTGGGGGCGCCGGAACTGTATGAGGTGCGACGGCGCTACCAGCAGGATTTCATCGACAACTGCCAGGTCTGGCTGGGCCCGTTCGCAACCGGCGGCACGGTGTCGCTGGCGGGGCGCTGGGCCATCCTCGGTGCGGCTGAAGCCCTTTCAGAGGGTGTTGTTGCCGGCGCGTTGGACAAGGCCGGTGCCGTGGCCGAGCTGCAGCGGCTGATCGTGGCGACGGTCAAGCGGCGCTGAGCCGCACGAGCGGTCAGCCGCCGGCCAGAGCGGCGAATCCCGCGGCCAGCCGGTCGCGCACCAGTGCGTGGCGCGCGTCGCGGCTTGCAGAGCCCAGCACCACGGTGATCAGCCGTACCGGCTGGTCCCGCCCGGGTACTGGCCGGCACGCGGTGGCGGCCAGGCAGAAGCCTGCGGCCTGGGTGTAGCCGGTCTTCAAGCCGTCCACGCCGTCTTCGCCGAGCAGGGCGTTCTGGTTGTTGCGGTTGAAGCTGCCATGGGCGAACGCGCGCTGCGCGGTGATCGCCAGGATCTGCGGATGATCGTTCAACAGGCGGGCGGCCAGCACCGCCATGTCGCGCGCGCTGGAGGCATGGTGCGGTGTGGTGATGCCCGACACGCTGGCAAAACAGGTGCTGCCCAGCCCGAGCTGGCGTGCGTGCCGGTTCATGCGTTCCAGGAATGCCGCCTGCGATCCGTCCAGGTGGCGCGCGATCGCCAATGCAGCGTCATTGCCGGAAACCACCATCAACCCTTCCAGCAGGCGCGCCAGGGAGATTGTCTCGCCGGGCACCAGGCCCATGCGCGTTTCATCGTCGGCGACCGCATGCACGTCGTCGGCGGCGATGGGGACTTCGTCGTCCCACGAACGCCCGCGCTCTTCCACACATTCGTAAGCCGCATAGGCGGTCATCAGCTTGGTCAGCGAAGCCGGTTGCCTGGCGATGTCCGCGTTGTACTGGTGAATCACCGCAAAGGTGGCCGCTTCCAGAGTGATGGACGAGGCCGGTAGGGGGGCAGGTGCAGCAGAGGGCATGGCGGCGGTGATGACAGCGACAGCCAGCAAGGATAGTCCGCAGCGGCATGAAGCCGCACTGCCCAAGCGCCGCAGTGCACACGGTAACGCCCGGTTGCGCCCGGGCTGTTGACGAGGCAGCCTGCGCACATGCAATCGGATATCCGCATCGACGGTCGTGTCTTTGCCTATGTCTTCCCCTGTGCGTGGGAAGACTACGCGAAGATCGGCTTTTCACGTGATCCGCTCGGACGCATCAGCGCATTGCACCGGCGCTGGTTCGAGTTCTTCGACCTCGACGCCGGTGCACTGGTGGAAGCGGAAAGCGAGCGCGATGCGCGGGATCTGGAGCTGCAGCTGCGTTCGCCGTTCAAGGCGCACCGCGCACCGGCGCCGATGACGGTCCAGGACAAGGCCGGAGGCCACACCGAGTGGGTACGTGGTGCCAACCAGGCGTTGTTGCTCGCGGTTGATGCGTTGGGCGAACAGGGCTATCGCTGTTTCCCGCTGAAGGCATGGCTGCGGGCTGCGCTGCGCGTGCGCATGGACCGGCTGCACGACTGGGCGGCGGTGCAGCTTCCGGAAGAGGAAGGCCTGCGGATGCCGGGCGGCCCCGGCGAGGGTGTGCTGCGGGACACCCTCGACGGTTGTCGGGCATTGGATATCGATCCAATGCCGTGGCTGCCTGAACACGTCCAACGCTGGTATGCAGGTTGAAGAGCGTTCAACGGGTTCGCGGCCGCTGAACCGGCCTGGCCGGTTGCAGCGCGCGCGGCGGAGCCGGTGTGGACGGGCCGGCCAGCTGGCGTGCCAGCTCGGCGCTGGCCACGTGGCCGTGCAGGAACAACAAACCGCCGAAGATGTTCATGAGCGCGCCTCCACTTGAGTGGATTGCACGATACGGGCAGCATGAAGCGTCAAGAAGCGACATTTCCGCAAGCGTGACGTGAGAGGATTTCAAGCCTGATGTCCCGTGCTCCGCTCCATGCCCTGCAGGGCTTCGTGGCTGCCGCCCGGCTGGGCAACCTGTCGCGTGCGGCAGCGTCGATGAACCTGACCGTCAGCGCGCTCAGCCATCAGATGCGGCAACTGGAAGAGCGGCTCGGGCAGCCGCTGCTGATCCGTCAGCCGCGGGGTGTCTCGCTCACCCTGGAGGGACAGCGCCTGCTCGACCAGGTGGGGCCGCACCTGGATGCGATCAACGAAGCCTTCCAGCCCTATGCGGCGCGTGCCGAGCACGTACTGACGATCAGCGCGGTGCCATCGATGGCGTCGGCGTGGCTGGTACCGCGCCTGGGTCATTTCGTGGCTGAGCACCCACAGATCGAGATCAACCTGCAGTCGAGCGAGCGCCTGGTCGATTTCGAGCGGCAGCGCCAGTTCGACGCCGCGCTGCGTCTGGGCAGCGGGCAATGGCCGGGCCTGGTGGTGGAACCGTTGTTCGATGAATGGCTGCTGCCGATGGCCAGCCCGGCGCTGATCGAACGCATGGGAGGGATCGAGCGCGTGCCGCTGAACCAGTGGCCGCTGCTGGGTGATCCGGACGGCGCCTGGGGCGCGTGGTTTGCATTGAGTGGGCAGAGTGCGCCGGCGCGGTTCGTGGCGGTGCTGGATGATTCGGAGGCGCACCATCGCGCCGCTCTGGACGGCGTGGGCGTGGCCCTCGGCCGAGTGACGCGGGCGAGGCTGCTGCTCGACTCCGGCCAGCTGGTCGCACTGTCCAGCCAGCGCCTGAAGACGGCGTGGCCGCATTGGTTGGTGTACCCGCAGCGCTCGGCCAGCCATCGCGGCTTCCTCGCCTTTCGCGACTGGTTGCACGCGCAGGCTGCTGAGCATGTGCGACACATGGCAGACGCGCATCCGTAGCGTCGCGGCATGCTCGACCATCGCATCTGCATCTGTAGAGTCGGGCCACGCTCGACTGCGCTTGCGGAGGGCGAGTCGAGCATGGCTCGACTCCAAACTCATCGCACCAGCGTGACCGCCTGCCCGCCACGCGCGAACGCTTCCTCCAGCAACGGGCCCGCCTTGATCGCTTCCACTTCCTCGAACAGCGCCCGCAGTGCATCGGCGGGGCGCGAGGCCGGCGCCGCGACCGCCTGCTGGATCACGGTGAAACGGTCGGCCAGCACGCGGTGGCCGGGATGCGCCTGCGCCCAGGCGGCCAGCGGCTGGCGCACGCCGGCAGCGGCATCCAGGCGCTGCAGATCGAACAGGGTGATGGCAGCGGCCGACGTCTCGGCTCGCTCGATCATCGCGTGGCGCAGTTCACGGCTGAGAAACAGGTCGTAGGCTGCACCGCGGCCCACCGCGATGCGCAGCCCCTCGCGGTCGAGGTCGGCCACCTGTTGCGCAGGGCTGTCCTCGCGCACCAGGTAGGTGCCTTCGATCTCCACATAGGGGGCGCTGAAGGCGATGCGGTCGGCACGCGCCGGATCGATCGCCAGGAAGGCCAGATCCCAGGCATCTTCGGCGGCCGCGGCAACCACCGAGGCTGCGGCGTCGTGGCAGGTGAAGCGGGCCTGCACGCCCATCCGTTGCGCCAACGCGGTCGCCAGTTCCAGTGATGGACCGCGCGGTGAGCGCGCATCGCCCTGTGCCAGCACAGGGTTGCCCAGGTTGATGGCCACGCGCAGGAAGCCCAGCGGTGCCAGCGCACCACGATGATCGGCCAGGGACATGCAGGACTCCGCGGGGAAAGGGCGGTTCAGCATGCCAGTACGGACCTGCAAGGCAGTGTCAGTATCCGGTTATCCTGCGGACATGAACCCCATCCTGCACGTCGAGATACCGGTCACTGACCTGGCCCGGGCCATCACGTTCTACCAGCACTGGCTGCAGGTGGCGGTGGACGAACCGATCCTGCAGCACGACTGCCGGATGGCCTACCTGCCGTTTTCCGATGAGGCCGCCGGTGCCAGCATGGCGCTGGTGCGGGGGGCCGACTATCTGCCCTCCGTCCACGGTGCGCGCATCTACATCGGCGTCGATGACCTGGACGTGAGCCTGGAGCGTGCACTGCAAGCGGGCGCTGCGCTGCGCTTCGGACCGGCCGACGCGGGCGACTGGCGCGTGGCCGAGATCTTCGACAGTGAAGGCAACCGTATCGCGCTGCAGGCGCGCGCGGTTGCGTAGAGCCGAGCCCATGCTCGGCTGCTGTTGACCCAGCAGCCCAAGCTCAGCCGAGCATGGGCTCGGCGCTACAAGGTTTCGGCGCGTGAGCGCTGCAGCCAGTCATTGATCGCCGGGTCAAGCCGCGGGTCTTCGGGCAACTGCATGCCGAAGCGTTGCTGCAGTACCTCGCGCACGTCGGCAACATCGTGCAGCGGACGCTTGTCCGGTACCTGGCCGGGGCGGTACTCGGTGTAGTTGCCGCTGCCGATCGTGCGGCGCCAGTCCGGCCCGGTCAGCGATGCGCGCAGCTGGCCGGGGAAGCTGGAATCGGGATGGGTGCACACGTACCAGTTGCCCACCACGTTGTCGATTGGTGCCGGCGCCTGCCGGTCGAACCGATACATCGCCCGCCAGCCATCGTGGGACTCGGCCGACAGCACGAAATCACCGTTGCCAGGCAGTCGGCGCAGCAGGTAGCGCTCGTGCGGCGTGGCCTGTGGCTGCGGATCATGCAGGCGCAGCGGCACGGTCGGGGTCAGGCTGCCGAAACCGGCATCCACCAGCCAGTCATCGCCGTCCACCTGCACGCGCAGCAGCAGGTGGGTGCGTGCGGTCAGTTCGCCGTCCTGGGCGGCCAGCAGCACGCGCGCGCTCAACGGCTGTGCATCGAAGCCCAGCGCCTGCAGCAGTGCCAGCAGGCCGCCATTGAGTTCGAAGCAGTAGCCGCCACGACGGTCGTCGAGCAGCTTGCGCTGCACGCTGTCCAGGTCGATCGGTACTGCATCGCGCAGCAGGCAGCTGAGGGTTTCGAACGGCAGCAGTGCGTTGTGGCGCTGCTGCAGCAGGGTCAGGCCGGCCAGGGTCCGCGGTGGCGGTGCATCCAGCTGCAGGCGCTGCAGGTAGCGGGGGACATCGAGCGTCGTCATGGAGACACCGGGCGGGGGAGGGATGCCCACTGTGCTCCCCCAACCGGGGTTGAGGTCAAGCGCGGCGGCCGTGTCATGCCTCCGTCGCCTGCACCCGGTACAAAGGCCGCGTCCACCAGCGATGGGGGGACGCAGACGAAGAAAGCCCTAAAGTTGTCCTGAGTCAGGCCGATACAGATGCGTCTTTCCGCCTGGAGTCTGTCATGCCGGCCGTTGTCCCCCACCTCCGGTCCCTGCGCACGCGCCTTGCTGCGTTGCACTCGGCGTCCCCTGGGCTGCTGCGCTGGCTGCAGCCACATCGGCTCAGCGTGGCCAACAAGCTCAAGGCCACACTGTGGATCTGCGGCCTGGGCCTGGTGGCGATCGCTGCTGTCTACGCCTGGACTGGCCATGCCAACGCACTGGCTGCGCGCAGCCAGGCCAGCTACCAGCGCGGCAGCGATCTGGCTGCCAGCCTGTCCACGCGGGTGGCCGAAGCGCGTCGCCTGCAGGCCCAGTATGCACGCAGTTTCGATGATGCCGACCGCGCGCAGCTGTTGGCCACGCAGAAGGCGTTGCAGACCGATCTGCAGGCGCTGCGCGCGATGCCGATGGATGCTGGCCGGCGCAAGGCCCTGCAGGCGCTGACCGAAGCCGCCGACGCGTTCTCGCAGGGTGTGGCCGCCCTGTTCGAACGGGTCGACGAGATGGGCCGTGGTGATGCCGGCCTCGCTGCGCAGCTGCAGCAGGCCGCCGACACTCTGCAGGCGCAGGTGGATGTGCAGCAACGGCCCGCGCTGGCGCTGTCCCTGCAGAAGATGCGAAGGCAGGAGGCACTGCTGCTGCTCGACGGTGATTCCACCCACGCCGACCGCGCCAGCGAGGAGAAGCTGCCGTTCGACCTCGCGCTGGCGGGCCTGCCTGCGGATGTGCAGGACACCCTGCGCACCGGGATGGAGGCGTATCAGGCCGCATTGCTGGGGTATGCCGCTGCCCGTGTCGGCCTGGATGTGGAAGCGCAGTCGCTGCTGGGTGCCGCTGCGGACGTAGCGCCTGCACTGGCCGCATTCCAGCGGGCGCAGGTGGCGGCGCTGGCCAGGGCGCAGGCACGCCAGCAGGCCGGCGCGCGCACCATGAGCGTGCTGTTCGCACTGACCCTGCTGCTGGTGGCCGGCGTGCTGATCACCAGCCTGGTGCTGGTGCTGCGTGCGGTGCGCCGGCCGATCCAGGACACCCTGCGCTTCGCCAGCGACATCGCCGACGACCGCCTCGACACCACCCTGCGCGTCTACAACGCCAACGACGAGATCGGCCAACTGGCCCAGCGCCTGGTCGACATGCAGCAGCGCCTGCGCGCGCGCATCGAGATCGAGCGTGCGGTGGCCCGCGGCAACACCCGCGTGCGCCAGGCATTGGACAGCGCGCAGACCGGCCTGATGGTGATCGATGCGGAAGGGCAGGTCGCCTACGCCAACCCGGCATTGCTGCAGCTGCTTGAACTGACGAACGAAGCGCTGGTGGGCAGCGACGCGGTACGCCTGCATCCGGCGTTGGCCAGCCTGGCCGGCGTACGCCAGCGCGAGGAGCGCGAGATCGGCCATGCCGGCGTGCGCTACCAGCTGATCGCCAATGCCATCACCGACGAAGGGCATTTCCTCGGCGTGGCAGTGGAGTGGCGCAGCCGCGCGCTGGAAACGCTGCTGGAAACCGAAGTGGCAGCACTGGTCGACGCCGCCGCACATGGCGACCTGCACGGCCGCATCGCGCTGGAGGGAAAACAGGGCTTCGTGCGCACGTTGTCGACCAGCATCAACCGCCTGCTGGCGACCTTCGAGACCAACCTCGGCGATCTGCAGGCGCTTCTGGCGGCGCTGGCCCGTGGTGACCTCAGCGTGCGCATGGAAGGTGAGCTGCAGGGCGTGTTCGCACGCATGCGCGACGATGCCAACGCCACGGTCGCGCAACTGGGCCGCATCGTCACCCGCATCCAGCAGGCGACGTCCAGCCTCGACACCGGTGTGGGTGAGATCGTTGCCGGTCACCATGATCTGTCGCAGCGTACCGAACAGCAGGCGGCCAACCTGGAAGAGACGGCAGCGTCGATGCACGAGTTGACCGACACCGTTGGCCGCAATGCCGATGCCGCGGGCCGCGCCGATGCCCTGGTGCAGGGGGCGGCCGGGGTGGCCCAGCGCGGTGGCGAGGCCGTCGGCCAGGTGGTCGCAACCATGCATGGCATCAGCGAGGCCTCGCGGCGGATCGGCGACATCACCCAGCTGATCGATGGCATCGCTTTCCAGACCAACATCCTCGCGCTGAATGCCGCGGTGGAAGCTGCGCGCGCAGGTGAGCAGGGCCGCAGCTTCGCCGTGGTGGCTGCGGAAGTGCGCCTGCTGGCCCAGCGCAGTGCCGAAGCGGCCAAGCAGATCAAAGGACTGATCGAGGATTCGGTGGCGCGTGTTGGCCAGGGCAACCAGCAGGCCGAGCAGGCGGGCATCACGATGGGCGAGATCGTTGGCAGCGTGCAGCAGCTGGCCGAGCTGCTGGCCGGTATCCGCAGTGCATCGCAGGACCAGCATGCCGGCATCGCGCAGGTGAAGCAGACCATCGTGCAGATGGAAGCCAGCACCCAGCGCAACGCCAGCCTGGTGGAAGAGGCTGGTGCCTCCACCGCGCAGATGCAGGCGCAGGTACACGCGCTGGCCGAAGCGGTGGGCGCGTTCCAGTTGCAGTCGATGCCACAGGCGCGCGCTGCGGCCTGATCCTGCTCCGGTAGTGCCGGCCGCTGGCCGGCACGCCCTGATCATGCCGGCCGGCGGCCGGTACTACCCTTGTGGTTCAATACACGTCGCGACGGTAGCGCCCGGTCTCCAGCAGCGTTTCCACTGCTTCATCACCCAGTGCTTCGCGCAGCACCTGGTCCACACCTTCGCCCATGCCCAGCAGCGAACCGCAGACGTGGATGACCGCACCGCGCTGCATCCAGTCGCGCAGGGCATCGGCTGCTGCACGCAGGCGATCCTGCACATAGCCGCCCTTACCATCGCGCGAGAACGCCAGGTCCACCCGCGCGAGATGGCCATCGCCCTGCCACGCTTCGATCTCATCGGCGAACAGGAAGTCGTGCGCGCGCTGGCGTTCGCCGAACAGCAGCCAGTGCCCGTGCTCACCTGCATGCGCGGCTTCGCGCAGCAGGCTGCGCAGGCCCGCGATGCCGGTGCCATTGCCGATCAGCACCATTGGCGCACCGCCAACGCGATGGAAACCGGGGTTGCGGTGCACACGGGCCACGATGCTGGCACCGACAGGCGCATGCAGCGACAGCCAGCCCGAACCCAGGCCGGTGCGTCCGGTTTCGTCATGGACCAGCCGTACCACCAGTTCGACCGCACCGTCATCCGTACAGGATGCGATGGAGTACTCGCGCCCCGGCAGCAGTGGCAGCCCTGCCAGCCAGAGGCAGGCATCCTGCACCGCCAGCGCAGCATCGGCATCGGGCAGCTCGCGCTCGCTGGCCAGCGCCAACAGCGTGCGCGGCTGGCCGTCAATCAGCAGCGGCTGCTGGGGATCCAGCCCATGTGCCTTCAGCACCGCAACGGCGTGCCGCGCGTTGTGGCGGGGCGCGATGTGCAGGATGTCGCCCGCCTGCCACTGCACATCGGCCGGTGGCGCAAGACGGATGTGCCAGATGGCGCCGCCCACGCTGCCTGGATTGAGGCGGTCACGGCCGAGCAGGCGCCACTCGTGCATCTGCGTCGCGGTCGGCAACACGCTGTCATCGGTGGCGATGCCGGTCAGCGCGCCGAGATGTTGCTGCCACTGGCGCAGCGCCGGTATCGCAGCGGCATCGACATCGATGCGCTCGAACAGCGCACGTGCCCCGTTGCCCAGCAGCCAGCCATCGAATTGGCGGCCAAAGCCGCAGTAATGCGGGTACTGGCGGTCACCCAGGGCGAGCAGGCCGAACTGCAGGCCCGACAGATCCGGCGCTTGTGCCAGCAGCCGTCGCGCAGCGCCCCGCGCCGCATCCGGAGGTTCGCCATCACCAAAGGTGCTCAGCACGAACAATGCCTGTGCGGTGCGTGCCAGCCGCGCGGCATCGACGCGGGCCAGCGGCAGAACCTGCACTGCATGGCCGGATGCTTGCAGCTGCGCGGCAGCGCGCCATGCGAGTTGTTCGCCCAGTCCGCTCTGGCTGGCATGCACCACCAGCCTCGGCGTGCCATCGCCATCTGCAGGTGTTGTTGGTAGCGACTTGCGCAGCCCGCGCGCAGCGCGCTGGCTGCGGCGCCGGTCCAGGTACAGCAGCCAGCCAGTGATGAAGAACAGGCTCATGCCCAGGCTGCTGAGCATCACCACCACCCGCCCGGGCATGCCGAAGTAACTGCCCGAGTGCAATGCGAACACGCTGGTGGCCAGCTGTCCTCCGGTGCCCTGGCGCGCGTAGGGGCGTGAATCGAGGATGGCCCCGCTGGCCGGATCCAGCTGCAGCAGATCGTGCGCGCGGTCATGCCGCCCACCGCGCTGCGACGGGTCACCGGCCATCACGCGCACATTCAGTACCTGCCCCGGTTTCTCCGGCAGACGCAGGTCGATGTAGCCGGTGCGCACGCCGGGCAGCGCATACAGCGTGGCTTCGATGCGCTCCAGGTCCAGGGCGGCGTCGGCGGCGACCTTGTGTTTGGCGGCCGGTGCGACGCCCAGCAGGGTGTTGGCTGCGCTGCGGTACCAGTCGAAGGACCACCACAGGCCGGTCAGCGCACTCATCAGGTAGATCAACAGCACCCAGGTGCCGGCCACGGAGTGCAGGCTCCACAGGAAGCCGCGTCCACTGCGCTTCCACTCCACTGCCAGCCAGCTGCGCCAGTGCCACCAGCGTCGTGGCCAGCGCAGGTAGAGCCCGGACAAGGTGAAGAACACCAGGGCGATGGCGCAGCTGCCGGTGATCCATTTGCCGCGCTCACCGGCGGCAAGATGCCGATGCAGGTCCTCGACGAAGTCAAAGAGGGCCTGCCCGCGCAGGGCGCTGAAGCGCTCACCGCTGTAGGGGTCGAAGTACACCCAGTGTTCCTTGCCGCCAGCAAAGCGCGCCACCGACGGTCGCTGGCCGGTGGCATCCACGCGCAGGCGCTGCAGGGGGCGATCACCGCCGGCCTGCAGCAGCGTTGCCAGTTCGCTGAGTTCGAGCGGAAGCTGGCCATCAGCATGGTGTTCAGCGATCTCGGCGAAGCCGGGGTTGGCCGCTCGCAGCAGCTCATCCTCGAAGGACAGCACGGCGCCGCTGAGGCCCATCACGGCCAGTACGGCGCCGGCGGTGATGCCCAGCAGCCAGTGCAGTTGGAACAGGACGTTCTTGAACATCGAAGGAGGGGGCCCCGAAGGCTGCCGCCCGCATCCTGCGCAACAGCAAATGAGAATTAATCGCGGAATTCTCCGCGGCGGACGGGCTACGGTCAAGGAGGGTTTTGTTGCAGGGCTTTGCAGCCCTGCACCCGCTACAAGCCGGAGCAACGTCAACGTCAAAAGCTGGCTTTCCGTGGGTTGGCGGGGTGGGTCCGGTTGAGGGGGACGCTGCAAGTACGTCCATGTAAGCTCGGTCGCCGCATCCATGCGGCTCACGCCCCCTCAACCGGACCCACCCCGCCAACCCACGGAAAGCCCGCTTTGGCTTTGGCTCTGGCCGTTGCCGTTGCATTGAGCAGGGTGCAGGGCTGCAAGCCCTGCAAAAAAACACCCTCACTTCACCCAGCTGTCGATCTCGCCGTGGGCGAACGGTCCCAGCTTCGCCTTCACCAGCCGCCCCTGTGCATCGAACAGCACGCTGTAGGGCAGCAGGCCCTGTGTATTGCCCAGCTGCACGCTGGCATCGCGCGGCCCCGGGGTCTCGATCACGATCGGGTAATCCACCGGTACCCGCTGCAGGAAACGGCGCACGTCCTCCGGCGTATCCAGCGCCAGTCCCAGCACCTGCACACCGTGCTCGCCCTGGACATGTGCGAAACGCGCCAGTTCGGGCATTTCTTCAACGCAGGGCGCGCACCAGCTGGCCCAGACATTGATCAACAGCGGGCGACCGCCAGCGTGCTGGCGCAGGTCCAGCGGCCGGCCTTCAAGATCCGGCAGCGACAGTGCGGGCAGGCTGTCGCCGACCTGCAGGGTGGGTGCGGCAGCCGCCACAGCAGGCGCTCCCGGCACGGCCTCAGGCGCCACCGGCGCCGGTGTCAATCGATGGCCGGCCCACAAGCCAAGGCCGGCGGCCAGCACCGCTGTCCACAGCAGCGCTGGCCGTTGCCACTTCATCGTGCGGTGCGCAGCAGCGCTTCCTCCACCACCGCCTGGGTCAGCAGGGTCGGCAGCACGGTCGGCGGCGCGCCGGGGCCGTACACCACGTACAATGGCACGCCGACGGCCTTGTGCTCTTCCAGGAACGTGGTGATCTGGGGGTCGACATTGGTGTAGTCGCCGCGCATGTACACCGCGTTGGTGCGCTTGAGCAGTTCCTTGAATTCCGGCCGCGACAGCACGGCGCGCTCGTTGGCCTTGCAGCTTACGCACCAGTCGGCGGTCATGTTGACGAACACCACCCGGTTGTCGGCGCGCAGGCGGTCCAGCAACTGCGGTGAATACTCGACCACGTTGTCGCTGGCGGCCTGTGCGGCCCGCGCCGGCGGTGCGAGCTGGGTCACACCCCAGGCCGGCACCAGCGCGCCGATCGCCAGCAGTACGCCCAGCAGTGTCACCGCACGCGAGCCGGTCCAGCGGTTGCGCTCGAACAGCCACAGGCCGAACGCCAGCAGCAGCAGGCCACCCAGCACCAGCGCCATGCCATCCACGCCACGCTGCTTGCCCAGCACCCACAGGAGCCACAGCGCGGTGGCATACATCGGGAAGGCCAGCACGTGCTTGAGCGTTTCCATCCACGGGCCCGGCTTGGGCAGGCGGCGTGCGAGCGCCGGCACGAAGCCGATCAGCAGGAACGGCAGCGCCAGGCCCAGGCCGAGGAACAGGAACACGGTCATCGCCTTCAGCGGCGGGGCAATGAACGCGTAGGCGATCGCGCCACCCATGAACGGGCCGACGCAGGCACTGCCGACCACGCAGGCCAGCGCACCGGTGAAGAAGTCACCGGCCGGGCCGCTGCGGCTGGCCAGCGACTGGCCCAGATTGCCGATGCCGCCGCCCAGGGTGAACACGCCGGACAGGCTCAGGCCTACCGCGAACATGATGTAGGCCAGCGCCGCCACCACACCCGGGTGCTGCAGCTGGAAGCCGATGCCGACGGCATTGCCGATCGCGCGCAGGCCGACCATCAACGCGCCGATCACGGCGAACGCGACCAGCACGCCCAGCGTGTACCAGAGCGCGTGGCTGCGCGCGCGCTGCGCGCTTTCGCCGCTCTGCGCCAGGCTCAGCACCTTCAGCGAGAGGATCGGCAGCACGCAGGGCATCAGGTTCAGTACCAGGCCACCGGCCAGCGCCAGCAGCAGGACCCAGACGAACGAACGATCAGGATTCGGCGTCGTCACCGGCGGACGCGTGCGCAGCGCATTGTCGCCCTGTGCATCGGTGGCGAATTCACTGCTGGCGGTGGCGCCACCTGCGGCGGCCGGTGCCGCTACATCCGTGTTGGGCACGGTTGGCAGCAGGCGCAGCGGGGCGCCGTTGGCGGCTTCGCGCGGTGCACCGTTGGCAGCAGGCAGCGGGTTGATCACGTCATTGCGCGCTGGCGCCTGGTCGGCGCTGGCGCTGACCTTGCCGGCCGGAATCGACAGCTTCACCCGGCGGGTCATCGGCGGGTAGCAGATACCATCGGTCTGGCAGCCCTGGAAAGTCACCACCAGGGTGCTGTCGACCGCATCAGTAACGGTGCGGCGCAGCGGCAGCGGCACTTCCACCTGGTTGAAGTACACCGAGACATCGCCGAAGTGCTCGTCGCGATGCGACTGCGCGGCCGGCCAGCGCGGCTTGTCGGCGAGCACGCCGGCGCTGCCTTCCAGCTTCAGCGAAGTGCGGTCGCGGTACAGGTAGTAGCCGGGTGCCGGGCTGAAGCGCAGCAGCAGGGTGTTGCCGTCGCTGGCGATGGCATCGAAGCCGAACGCCTGTTCCGACGGCAGCGGCAGCGCCTGGCTGTTGTTGGCCGCGCCCGGCAGGCGCAGGCCACCGCTGTTGCCGGCACCGGCCAGCGGGTTGTTGAACGGGCTGGCCGCACCGGCACGCGCGGCAGGCACCGCCGCCGCCGCACCGGCGCCCGGCAGGGTGACCTGCACCACGCGCTTCTGCGGCGGGTAGCAGACACCGGCATCGGCGCAGCCCTGATAACGCACTTCCAGGCTGATGGTGCCGGCAGCGTCGGTCGGCGTGCCGGGCAGGGTGGCCAGCAGGCGCTCGCGATAGGTCTCGACCTCGCCGAAGAAATCGTCGTGGTGCTTGTCGCCCTTGGGCATCTGCAGCGCGCCGGCATTGAAGGCCGGGTCGGCTTTGACGCTGGTGCGGTGGCGATACAGGTAATAGCCTGGCGCGATCTTGAACTGCAGCTGCACCTGGCCACGTTCGGGGGCAGTGGCGGTCAATGCGAACGCCTGGTCCACCGGCAGCAGGTCTTTCTCATCCAGGGCGAAGGCGGGCAGCGAAAGGCACAACAGGGCGCACAAGGCGGCGCCACGCGCAAACAGAGTCTTCAATCAGTGTCCTCCCGGGTCTGTGCCCGGATCCAATCCAGATACGCCGGCAGGCCGGCCCGGGTTTCGACCGCGATGCACTCCGGGAGTTCATACGGATGCAGTTCGACGATCCGGGCGATTGCGTCATCGACGCGGCTCGAGGTGGTTTTCACCAGCAGCTGCAGCTCCGCGTCGGTGGTCACCTCGCCCTGCCAGCGGTAGGTCGACTGTGCGCCGTCGAGGCGGGTCACGCACGCCGCCAAGCGCTCGCCTACCAGCGCGTGCGCGATGCGCTCGGCACTGGCCCGGTCCGGGCAGGTGGTCAACAGCAGCAGGACGGGATCGACGGTCGACATGACCGTCGAGTATAGGGCCGCCGCCGGGTCAGGGCCCGGCGGCGGCAGTGGACCGCAGCGTTGCGCGGTCAGTTGGCCAGCTGGCAGGTGGCTGGCTTGGCCGAGGTGAACAGGGCCGGGGTGGCCCACTCGGGGTGGTCGATGAACGGGTTGCGATTGCCCTGGAAGCTGTAGACCACGTCATTGCGGGCACGCTCGGCATCATCCGGCGGATCGGACAGGTGCCAGTCGATCAGCGTCGATAGCAGGCCCATGTAGGCCGGCGAACTGCTGGTCTTGACGATCCTGCTGCGGTCGTCGGTCAGCTCCAGGTCCGGCTCGGACTGACCGGTGGCCGCATCCTTGCCACCCTCATAGCGGATCGCCATGTACATCACCGCGCGCGCCATGTCGCCCTTGCGCTTGCCCCACACCTCGAACGTGCCGGTGTTGCCGTCCGGCGTGCGCACCCAGTTGGAGTTGCCCGGATAGCCACCACTGCCGCCGCCCTGCCCATTGTTGGCTTCGGTGGCACGCTCACCGCAGCTGGCATCGCACTTGCCGAACGGCTTGTTGCCGCGGTCGGCGTTCCACTGCGCGTCGGTCAGGTACAGCATGTGGGTATCGGTGTACGGCGCGTAGGGCAGGCCCTTGTCGCCGGTGGTGCTGGCAAAGCCCAGCGAGTTCGGCCAGGTGTGCTCGCGGTTGTAGGTCAGGCCGCTGCCGGTGCCCGCACGATCACTGACCTTGGCGTAGCTGCGGTTGCGGTAGGCATCGAGGATGCGGTTCGGGTTGTTCGGATCCTCGTCGGCGATTTCCAGGATGGTCCAGGTATTGGTGCCCGAGCCGCTGTACGGGTAGGCGGTATGGCCCTTGATGGTGGCGTGCAGCGAGCAGCGCAGCTGGCTGGGGCTGCTGGTGTTGACCCTGGAGTAGTAGCCGGCCGGCACGCCCGGGTTGCCCGGGTCCGGATTGCCGCCGGTGCTGGCCACGGTGAAGGCGATGCGGCTGTCGGCGGCCGGGTGCGCGCCCAGCAGGTCGGTGATGCGCGCGGCGCGGATGTCGAAGCGGCAGGCTTCACCGGCCACCAGCGCGGTGTTGGTGGACAGCTTCACGCTGCGGCCGCTGGCCGGGAAGGTCAGCGGCACGCTGCCGGAGGTGCCGCAGCTCAGCGCGAACGCGCCGCTGGCCAGGTTCACGGTTTCGCTGAACACCACTTCCAGATCGGCCGCAGCCGGGAAGGTGCTGCTGCCCTGCGCCGGGGTGGTGGTGGACACCGACGGCGGCGTGTTCGGGCCTGGCGTGCCACCGCCGCTGAAAGTCTGGCCGTTGTTGCAGCTGCCGAAGGTCTGGCCGGCCGATTCGGCCCAGGTGAAGTGGGTGTACTGGCTGCCGCTGCCGGTCAGCTGCAACGAGGTGCCCGGCGCGGTGCTGTTGGTCTCGGCTACCGGGATGTTCTGGCTGGTCATGCCGGCGGCAGGGCCACCGGAGGCGGTGATGGGGCCCTCATAGCTGAGGAACTGGACCACTTTGCCACTGGCATCGACCAGGGCGATGCCGTCGGTCGGGCCGTTCTGGATCCCGTTGGTCGGGTAACTGACCACGGCGATGGTGGCGCTGCCGCAGCCGGCGGCGGTGCCGGCCGGGACCGGGTTGTTGGCATAGACGGTGGCGGCGGACGGATTGCTGCCGTTGTAGAGGTACAGGCGGTAGCCGGACAGGTCCTCACCGGCAGTGGCTACGACCTCGATCGCTTCGCCGACGTCACCGGCGGCGGTGCTGTCGTCGTAGTGCAGTTCGTTGATGAAGACCTCGGCCTGGGCCGGCGCAGCGGCCAGCGCCAGCAGGCAGGCAGCGGCAAGCGGGGACAGCAATCGCATCGACTCCTCCTTGTGATTGGGAATGCCGGACCGAGCCTAAGGCCGATCCAGTGACACTTTGTCGTAAATGAACGTCAGATGTCTGACAGTGCGACGCTTGTCACCGAAATTGATCTGGACCGACGCCCTGGCCGAGGCGCGCGGGTGGAAAAATTTTTTTCATTCCGCCCTTGAAAGGGGGCGGCGGGGCTCCATCTCTGCCCTGCTCCCGACGTTGTCGGGTTTCTTCACGTGCGGTTCTGGCACTCGCCTGGGGCGAGTGCTAACATCGCCGGACTTTTTTAGACCAATCAATCACTTAAGAGGTCTCCTATGAGCATCAAGCCGCTGCACGACCGCGTTGTGGTCAAGCCGATCGAAGCCGACGAAATCTCCGCCGGTGGCATCGTCATCCCCGACTCGGCCAAGGAAAAGTCCACCAAGGGTGAGGTCGTGGCCGTCGGCCCGGGCAAGCCGCTGGACAACGGCAACGTGCGCGCGCCGTCGCTGAAGGTCGGCGACAAGGTCATCTACGGCCAGTACGCCGGCAGCTCGTACAAGAGCGAAGGCGTCGAGTACAAGGTCCTGCGCGAAGACGACGTGCTCGCCGTCATCGGCTGAGCCCCGGCGCGACCTGTTCCATCCCCTGATTCCAACACCCAGCCGCCGGGCATGGCCCGGCGCTACCAGATGAGGTAACTGCACATGGCTGCCAAGGATATCCGTTTCGGTGAAGATGCCCGTTCGCGCATGGTGCGCGGCGTCAACGTTCTCGCCAATGCCGTCAAGGCCACCCTGGGCCCGAAGGGCCGCAACGTCGTGCTGGAAAAGAGCTTCGGCGCCCCGACCATCACCAAGGACGGCGTCTCCGTCGCCAAGGAAATCGAACTGGCTGACAAGTTCGAGAACATGGGCGCGCAGATGGTGAAGGAAGTTGCTTCGCGCACCAACGACGATGCCGGCGACGGCACCACCACCGCCACCGTGCTGGCCCAGGCCCTGATCCGCGAAGGCGCCAAGGCCGTGGCCGCCGGCATGAACCCGATGGACCTCAAGCGCGGTATCGACAAGGCCGTGTCGGCCGCCGTCGCCGAGCTGAAGAACATCTCCAAGCCGACCGCCGACGACAAGGCGATTGCCCAGGTCGGTACCATCTCGGCCAACTCGGACGAGTCGATCGGCCAGATCATCGCTGACGCGATGAAGGAAGTCGGCAAGGAAGGCGTCATCACCGTTGAAGAAGGCTCGGGCCTGGACAACGAGCTGGACGTGGTCAAGGGCATGCAGTTCGACCGCGGCTACCTGTCGCCGTACTTCATCAACAACCAGCAGTCGCAGACCGCTGACCTGGATGACCCGTTCATCCTGCTGCACGACAAGAAGATCTCCAACGTCCGCGACCTGCTGCCGGTGCTGGAAGGCGTCGCCAAGGCCGGCAAGCCGCTGCTGATCGTGGCCGAGGAAGTCGAAGGCGAAGCGCTGGCGACCCTGGTGGTCAACACCATCCGTGGCATCGTCAAGGTCGTGGCCGTCAAGGCCCCGGGCTTCGGCGACCGTCGCAAGGCGATGCTGGAAGACATGGCCGTGCTGACCGGCGGCACCGTGATCTCCGAAGAAGTCGGCCTGTCGCTGGAAAAGGCCACCATCAAGGACCTGGGCCGCGCCAAGAAGGTGCAGGTCTCCAAGGAGAACACCACCATCATCGACGGCGTCGGCGACAAGGCCAACGTTGATGCACGCGTGGCGCAGATCAAGACCCAGATCCAGGACACCTCCTCCGATTACGACCGCGAGAAGCTGCAGGAACGCGTGGCCAAGCTGGCCGGCGGTGTTGCCGTGATCAAGGTCGGCGCCTCGACCGAAATCGAGATGAAGGAAAAGAAGGACCGCGTCGACGACGCCCTGCACGCCACCCGTGCAGCCGTTGAAGAAGGCGTGGTCCCGGGCGGCGGTGTTGCCCTGGTCCGCGCGATCACCGCGCTGGCCGGTCTGAAGGGCGCCAACGAAGACCAGAACCACGGCATCCAGATTGCCCTGCGTGCGATGGAAGCCCCGCTGCGCGAGATCGTTGCCAACGCCGGTGACGAGCCGTCGGTCATCATCAACAAGGTCAAGGAAGGCACCGGCAGCTTCGGCTACAACGCGGCCACCGGCGAGTTCGGCGACATGCTGCAGTTCGGCATCCTGGACCCGACCAAGGTGACCCGTTCGGCGCTGCAGAACGCGGCCTCGATCGCCGGCCTGATGATCACCACCGAAGCCATGGTTGCCGAAGCTCCGAAGAAGGACGAGCCGGCCATGGGTGGCGCCGGTGGCATGGGCGGCATGGGTGGCATGGGCGGCATGGACTTCTAAGTCCCCGCTGTCACCCCGCAATGAAAAACCCCGCCGGAAGGCGGGGTTTTTTTGTGGCCGGTCGGAATCAAAGTAGATCCACGCCATGCGTGGATGCCGCTCCCAGGCGGGAATCTACGCGCGGTCCTCGCGCCGCTGCAGCCACAGGTGGGCCGCCAGCAGGGCCAGCGCACCTCCCGCGATCATGCCTTGTACCCACGGCAGCTCCGTGATCGGCGCAAGCAGCAGGCCCGCCGCCATGCCGATCAGACTGGCGCCGGCTCCCACCCGCTGACGTCGCTGCCGATGTGCCGCCTGGCGATGGCGTGCAGCGATGCACAGACGTCGTGCACCCGGCTGCAACACCGCTTCGGCAATGGCATCGATCTCTGGGCGCTTCATCCTGTCTCCTGCATTGCGTCCGTGTCTGCATGCTGCACGACTGCGGGACCTGTGTGCAACGGTAACGCTTCGATCATCTGACAAACGCCTTCGCCGCGCCGTACTCCCACTGCCACGGCACGCCGGTGTCGCCCAGCACGAACGCCACCAAGGCCGGGAAGGCCGCCTCTGCCCGCACATCGTTGCCCAGGATCACCACGCAGCGCTGGTGCTGCTCCATGCATACCAGCGTATTGCCCACCGCATCGTCGTGGCCGCCCTTGTAGAAGCCTGCGCCCTGCGGGCCGAGAAACGTCACCACGCCCAGGCCAGCCGCCAGGTCCTTGCGCTGCTGCGCCTTCGGCAGCTCCGGCTGCAGGGTGGGGAACTGGCTGGCGGTGGTGATCTGCAGCTGCGGCCGCACCAGCTCCCTGCGCATCGCCGCTGACAATCCATCGCCGCGCACGTAGCCAGCGGCGAAACGGGCCATATCGGCGATGGTGGTATCCATCGAACCAGCCGCACGCACGCGGCTGCGTTCATCATGCGGCTCTGTATTGCCTTCGGCGGTCCAGCCATCGGCCAGGTTGCCGGCGAAATCCGCGCGCCACAGCATGCTGGTGCGCGCCATGCCGAAGCGATCGAACACGCGCTGCTGCATCAACGCACCCACATCCTCGCCCAGCCGCCCGCGTTCGATCACGAACTGCAACAGGATCAGTCCTTCTCCGGAATACCCATATCGACTACCCGGATCGAAGTGGAACTTCAGGCGCCCATCGGGCTCCAGAAAGCCGAAGTTGGCAAAGCCACTGGAATGGTTGAGCAGCAGGCGTGGGGTGAGCTGGCGCCAGCGGGCATCTCCGGCCAGCACACTGTAGTCGGCGTACTTCTTCGGTTCCGGTGGATAGTCCGGCAGCGGTTTGTCCAGGGCGGTAGCGATGCTGGCATCCAGATCGATCCGCGCGTCCTGCGCCAGCTGTGCGACCAGATGGCCGAAAGCCATCTTGGTCAGTGACGCAGCGTACATCACGGTGTCGGTGCGCAGCGGCTCGCCTGCGGCGTTGCGTTCACCGTAGGCGGCCACATGCACCACCTTGCCGCCATCGATCACCGCCAGCGCCATGCCGCGCGCGTGGGCCGCCTGCATCAGCCGCTGTGCTTCGGCATCGATGCGAGTGGGCGAGGGCACGGGTGGCGGCGCGGCCAGTACCGCCAGCGGGAGCAGCGTCAGCAACATCAGGGTGGCACGGCACATGCGTGGAACTCCTGGTGGGGCGCACGGCGATGCTACGCCAAGCTGCCGCTGGCGTCATTGCCAGATGTCAACTGGCTGGCCGGCGCAGGCAGATCCGGGCCGCGCCGGCACCGATGTCCACCTGGCCGCCGCGCATTGCATCCGCACCAAGGATCAGCGCCGGCCGACCCTCCAGGCCGATCGCCTTGAACACTGGCAGTTCGCTGATGCGGACCTCCATCGACGGGTGCTGCCAGCCGCCGCCGGTCATGCCGGGCAGGGTGTACAGCCAGGTTGCCTGCTTTCCGCCGCCCAGGCCTTCGGTGCCCTTTTCACGCACCCGCACCCGCGCGTCGCTGCCGTCGGTGCGCAGCCCCAGTGCGCGGGCTGCTTCGGCGTTGAGGACGGTCTGCGCGGCACCGGTGTCGACCACGGCGATGGCGTCCACCGCAGGCGCGCCCAGTGCAAGCGTGATGAAGCCGAACTGGCGCAGGCCGTCAGTGCGGCCGGGCAGCGCATTGGGCTGGCAACCCGGTCCTTCCAGGTTCAATCCACCGGGTGTCCACAGCGCCAGTTGATTGGGGCCGAAATCCCAACGGGTGTCCCAGCGTCCGGTCAGATCGTTGCCGATCAAGCCGTCAATGGCCGGATCATCCTCCTTCGGCAACGACGACAGATCGACCTTCATGGCTTGGGCCTGCAGCTGCCAACTGCCCAGCTGCCAGGACGTGCTGCGTATGCGCTGCAGCCGCGCGGACGCTGCACTGGCCCCTTGGGCCTGTGATACCTCTGCATCCGCATCCTCCAGACCATAGCGTCGCACGACGCGGTCATCGACCAGAGTGGCGCCTGCCGCGCTGTCGACCACGAAGCGCAGCGGTTCGGCACGCCCGTCCAGCGACACGGCCACGGCCGGATGACCGCCCTGCATCCACATCGGCAGGATGTGTTCGGGGGGATCGGACGCCAGCGCAGGCAGCGGGGCAGCAAGCAGGAAGAATGGGATGAGGCGCAAGGGAAGTCTCCGCAGTGATCATGGGTGACCATTGGCGCGCAGCGGCGTATCGCGGGAATATCGGCGTTGATACCGTCCTGATACAGACCTGCCTGATACTGCCCGCATGACGACTCCCGCCCGTGTCATCGTTGTCGATGACGACGCCAGCATCCGTGATGCCATCGCCGATTGCCTGCTGCTGCACGGCTACCAGGTGCGAGTGGCTGCCGACGCAGCGGCGCTGGATGTGCTGCTGCAGGTCGAACGTCCGGACCTGATCGTGCTCGACTGGATGATGCCCGGTGAGGATGGCCTGTCGGTATGCCGCCGGTTGCAGGCGCGGGCCATCCCGATCCTGATGCTGTCGGCGCTGGGCAGCGCACCGGACAGGGTGATCGGACTGGAGATGGGCGCGGACGACTATCTGGCCAAACCGTTCGATCCGCGCGAGCTGCTGGCGCGGGTACGTGCGCTGCTGCGCCGGCAGGACAAGCTGCGCGCGCAGGTCGCCAGTGAACTGCGCTTTTCTGGTTGGCGGTTGCTGCCGGAACAACGTCGCCTGCTGGCCCCGGATGGCAACGAGCTGGTGCTCAGCCGTGGTGAATTCAGCTTGTTGCTGGCGCTGGCCGAACGCCCCGGGCGGGTGCTGGGGCGCGAGCAGCTGCTGCAGCTGAGCCGTGGCGAGCCCAGTGACAGCGTCGACCGCGCGGTCGACCTGGCGATCAGCCGCCTGCGCCGCAAGCTCGGGCAGGCTTCACCCGGTGCGGAATCGCTGGTGCAGACATCGCGTGGCGAAGGCTATCGCTTCGACGCCGAGGTACAGCTGCTGTGAGCAGCCGGTGGCCGACCGCGCGTTGGATCACGATGCTGGCCCTGGCCAGCCTGCTGCTGGCGACACTGGTCAGCGTGGCCGTGGTTGGCTGGATGCCTCGGCCCGCGCCGCCACCGATGCAGTTGGACCAGGCCGTGCAGGTGCTGCGAGGGGAACAGGCCGCGGCACCACTGGGCCTGCATCTGGCGACGCAGGATGCGCCACCACAGGGCAGTGCCAGTGACTGGCTCACCCAGTTGGCGGCGCTGCAGATGGGTTTGCCGGTGGAGGATGTTCGGCTGGTATGGAGCGGACAGGGCAAGGCGCCTGATGTGCAGGTCATCGAAAGCGGCGCCCTGCTCGACGCCACGGCGCGGGCCGGGGTACTGAAGGCGCAGGCTGCCGTGCTGACCGCGATGCAATGGCCACCATTTGAACTGGGCGTGCGCCAGGCCGATGGCCGATGGCAGGTGGTCGGCAGCGATCACAGTGATCTGGCAGCTTGGCGGCGACAGGTGATACTGGCGCTGCTGGGCGGTGCCGTGTTGTTGGCGCCGCTGGCGGCGTGGGCATCGATCCGGCTGGGGCGCCCATTACGACGCTTGGCCGATGCCAGTGCACGTGTGGACCTGCAGGCCGAAACGCCCCTGCCGGATGATGGCCCTCGCGAGGTACAGATGCTGGCCGCCGCGATCGGCACCGGTCGAGAGCGCCTGCGTGCGCAGGCACAGGACATGACCCATATGCTGGCTGCAGTGGCGCATGACCTGCGCACACCATTGACCGGCCTGCGCCTGCGCGCCGAGTTCGCGCCCACACCACAGGCGGCCCGGATGGTGGCGGACATCGAGCGCATGGACACGATGATCGAGCAGGTGCTCGACTACGCACGCGGTGAACTGCAGCCGTTGCAGATGCGCCCGCTGGATCTGGCCGCGCTGCTGGAGGAGTGCGTGCAGGCAGCGTTGCTGCGCGGTGTAGAGATCTCCATCCAGGGGCCGGACAGTCTGCCCTGGCACGGCGACGCGCTGCTGCTTCGGCGTGCGTTCGACAACCTTATCGACAACGCCGATCGCTATGCCGGGGCGGTGGAGCTGCGGGTTGCCGTGGTTGAGCGAGGGGTCCAGCTGGAGGTGATGGATCGCGGCCCAGGTATCGCCGAGGGCGACCGAGTACGCCTGCTGCAGCCCTTCCAGCGCAGCGAGAGCTCGCGCAGCCGCGCCACGGGTGGGACCGGGCTGGGCTTGGCGGTCGCCGCCAATGTGGCGCGGCGGCATGCGGGCGAACTGCAGCTTCTGCACCGGGAGGGAGGTGGACTGATCGCGCGCGTGCTGCTGGGAAGGCTCCCCTGATATCGGCTGTGGTTTACAGGCTGCGGCTATTTGGCCGTATGATTAGGCGCCTAACAATATCGCGTGCGTGAGATGATCGAAGCCAAGCACCATGCCCTGATGGATGAAGCACAGCGACGCGGCCATGCCAGCACCGCGCAGCTGCGCCTGTGCTTCCAGCTGCTCTCGTTGTCCTCGTCGATCGATCGCGACTGCGCTACCCGGCTGGCACCGCACGGGCTCAGCGAGGGTCGCTTCATCGTGCTGTTCCTGCTGCATGGGGCCGGCGGCACGTTGCCGCCCCACGTGCTGGCCGAGCGCGCAGGCGTGACCCGCGCCACCATCAGTGGCCTGCTCGATGGCCTGCAGCGTGAAGGACTGCTGCAGCGTCGCAGCGATGCCGAAGATGGCCGTCGCCTGCAGATCGTATTGACCGCACCGGGAATACGCTTGGCCGAGACCTTGTTCGACCAGCACACGCAGTGGATCGGTGGGCTGTTCAACGGCCTGGATGCTGATGAACAGCAGCAGCTGTCGCAGCTGCTGCACAAGATCTGGCAGCACACGGATGCCGGGCGGGAATCCGCAGCATGAGTACGTCCATTCCGGCGGAACGTCGGCAAGCACTCAACACCGGCCGCGTCGCCGCCACCCATCTGGCCGAATGCCTGGCAGTGGATTTCGCCGCGCTGCTGCAGGTGGTAGCGCCTGCGCTTGCACCGGAAGCGCTGCAACGCATGCAGGATGCTTCAGGCAAGGGCATCACACTGCGCATGGCCTTGGCTGCGCAACTGCTGCGTGAGGCGGGGCAGGGCGATCCCGTGCAATGGCAGGACCATGCGTCCGACACCGTGCGCGGCTGGGCCTGCTACCTGATCGGCAGTGACGCCGGCACGCCCCTGGCAGGGAAGCTGCAGGCGATACGAACGCTGGCCGATGACCCGCACTTCGGCGTGCGCGAATGGGCCTGGCTGGCACTGCGCGCGGACATCGTTGCTGCACCGCTGCAGGCGCTTGGGTACCTGCAACCGTGGACGCAGGAAGTATCGCCGTACCTGCGCCGTTTCGCCTGCGAGGCGCTGCGTCCCCGGGGCGTCTGGGCTACGCATATCGCGCTGTTCAAGCAGCAGCCCCAACACGCAGTGCCGTTGCTGGACGCGTTGGCCGACGACCCCGAGCGCTATGTGCAGGACTCCGTCGGCAATTGGCTCAACGATGCCGGCAAGACGCAGCCGCAATGGCTGCGTGGGCTGTGCGCACGTTGGCAACGCGAGCACCACAGCGATGCCAACGCCTACATCCGCAAACGCGCCATGCGATCACTGCGGTAATGGCGGCCGCTGGCCGGCAATCCCATGAACCTCAAGGAAGAACCGCAATGCCCCACACCTTCATCGAGCTCTACACCGCCACCCCCGCCTGGACGGCGCTCTCGCCCGGACAACGCACCGCCTTCTTCGCCCGCATCGGTGAGGGCATGCAGCGTTTCGACCCGGAATGCATCAGGCCGGTGGCCATGGGCCGCATCGCTACGGACGTGCCGCGTGGCAGCGGCGAGCAGTTCTATGCGGTCTGGCACTGCGCCAGCCGCGAAGCGGCCGACACGCTGGTGGCCGGGATCGCCGCCACCGGCTGGCATGATTACTTCACCACCACCCATGCCATCGGTGAGGTGGACAGCATGGGCCAGCATCTGGCCGACCTGGCCGCGCTCTAGTGGTACGGCGGCGGCCTGCGATCCCCGCCATGGGCGGCACATGCGCCTGTCACCGATACACGGTAAACAGTGCGTTGCCCATGTCCATCCGCAGGGACGTTGATCATGCAGAGCAAGCTCGAGGTCACGCTGTTCGGTCCGCTTGGCGAGTGCCCGGCATTGCAGTTGCCGGGGCAGGAGAACCCGTCGGTGGCCATCCCGGAATCGGCCCTGCGTCGATTGGTCTCCGACCTCTACACCGCACGCTCCCTGCTCAACCCCGAGCAGCTGGACGAGGCCCGGCAGGAGCTGGACCGCGTGCTGGAGCGCTGGGCCGACATCCACGAAGGCCTGCTGCTGGACGTGGAAGTGCATGGCAGATGAGCGACGTTGCACAGCGGCCACCGCGTGCGCTGCGCAGTCAGGCGCATCACTGAACCGCGCCCCCAGTTGCGGATGAAACATTTTGCACTGCGCAAAAGCTGTGCTATCAATAGATCCCATGAACGCAGCCGCTACCCGCTTTTACTGGTATTACTTTCCGAAGCCACTGGCGGAGGAAGGACTGCGCTCACCCTGAAGAAAGCTTCAGACGCATTCCCGAAAGCCGCCAGCGAACCTGGCGGCTTTTTTCATGCCGCCACGCTGGGGACCCCCAACGTTCCGGAGATCTCCTGCAATGCCCCCGCACACCGACGACCTGCGTATCCGCACCATCGAACCGCTGACACCGCCTGCCCAGCTGCTGGCGATGCTGCCCTGTGACGATGAAGCTTCCGACACCGTCAGCGCCTCGCGCGCGGCGCTGCACCAGATCCTGCACGGCCGTGACGACCGCCTGGCGGTGGTGGTGGGCCCGTGCTCGATCCACGATCCGAAGGCCGCCATCGAGTACGCCCAGCGCCTGAAGCCACTGCGCGACGCGCTGGCAGGCGAGCTGGAAATCGTCATGCGCGTGTACTTCGAGAAGCCACGCACCACGGTGGGCTGGAAGGGCCTGATCAATGACCCGGACCTGGATGGCAGCTTCAGGATCGACAAGGGCCTGCGCATCGCCCGTGGCCTGCTGCGCGACATCAACAAGCTTGGCCTGCCGGCGGGTGTTGAATTCCTCGACGTGATCTCACCGCAGTACATCGCCGATCTGGTGGCGTGGGGCGCGATCGGTGCGCGTACCACCGAAAGCCAGGTGCACCGTGAGCTGGCCTCGGGACTGTCGTGCCCGGTCGGCTTCAAGAACGGCACCGATGGCAACGTGAAGATCGCCGCCGACGCGGTGGGTGCGGCTTCCAATCCGCATCACTTCCTGTCGGTCACCAAGCAGGGCGGCACTGCCATCGTGTCGACCACCGGCAACCCTGATTGCCATGTGATCCTGCGTGGGGGCAAGCAGCCGAACTACGACGCAGCCAGTGTTGCCGACGCCTGCCAGGCGCTGGCCAAGGCCAAGCTGCCGGCGCGCCTGATGATCGATGCCAGCCATGCCAACAGCCTGAAGAACCCGGAGAACCAGCCGAAGGTGATCGAGGACATTGCTGTTCAGCTGGAAGACGGCGAACAGCGCATCGTGGGCGTGATGATCGAGAGCCATCTGGTCGGGGGCCGCCAGGAACTGGTGGAAGGCCAGCCGCTGGTCTACGGCCAGAGCATCACCGATGGCTGCATCGACTGGGACACCACCGTGACGGTGCTGGAGCGACTGGCCGCGGCCGTGCGCGCCCGTCGCGACGTAAAGGTGTCCGAAGCCGCTTGAGTGCGGCACGTGTGTGGATGGCGGCCAGCGCCTGCGGGGGTGCGGCCGCGATCAGGGCCGGTCGGAGTTGGAGACCGGCCCATCTGCACCGGCGATGCGCCTGGCGCTGCGCATGAGCGACAGCGCCAGGTACATCGCCGGGGGGGTGAGAACAATGGATGGGGCCTTCATGTAGCGTCGAGCCCGCGAAGCGCGGGGCTTTGTAGAAGATCCGCTCCACGTACGCTCCAGGTCACGTCACAATGCCACTTCCTGTTTGGTGGCCGCAGCCATGAAAGAACTGATCATTCCAGAAGCCGCACAGCGCGATGAGGATTCCATCGAGATGATCCGCGTGTGGATTGCCGAACGGGGATTGCATGCTTCGCTGAACGTTGGCCTGTATGGCGATCGTCCTGGCATTCGAGAGGAGCATGCGTGGGGACGCATCCTGGCAGACGTCGCCCAGCATGTCGCAGATGCTCTGGTCGTGAGTGGCGGGATGGACCGCGGCGCGGCGATCAACGCGATCAAGGATGCATTCGATGAAGAGCTGCGGGCGCCGTCCAGTGGGCGTTCGGGGGGATTCGTGGTCCGCCACTGAGGGCCCAGATGGGCGCCGTGGCGCAGGAGACAGCGTCCCAACGCAACACGGCAACAAGCGCTGGGCGACGTGGAGAACGCGAACTTCAATGCACTTCGTCGTGGTACACGAACTTCGGCATTTCCCAGCGGTAGTGGATCGCCAGCAGGCGCAGCGCGAAGCCGCCGCCGAGGCAGCACAGGATTGCGGTGGCATCGGCCACGCCCCAGTGCAGCAGCAACAGGTAGGCCGCGCCGGTCAGCAGCGCGATGATCGCGTACAGCTCTTTCTGGAAGATCAGCGGCACCTCGTTGCAGAGGATGTCGCGCAGCACGCCGCCGAACGCGCCGGTCAGCATGCCGGCAATCAGCACGATGGGCATGGCATGGCCGGCCTCGCGCGCGATCGAGCAGCCGATCAGGGTGAAGGCGATCAGGCCCAGGCCATCGAGCACCAGGAAAGTGCGGCGGAAGTGGTGCATCCAACGTGCGACCCAGGTGGCGATCAGCGCCGCGCATACGGTGAAGCCCAGGTACTCGGGATGCTTCACCCAGCCCAGCGGATAGTGGCCGAGCAGGATGTCGCGCAGTGATCCGCCGCCGAGGGCGGTGACGCAGGCGATCATGACCACACCGAACAGGTCCATGCGGCGGCGGCCTGCGGACAGTGCGCCAGTCATGGCCTCGGCGGAAATGGCAATCAGGTAGATGATGGACAGCAGCATGGGACAGGCTCCGGGCGCGGTGGGGCCGGCCATGCGCGACTACCGCCAGTGCCTGCGCAATGACGGGATGACGATGACCGGTGCCGCTCCCGCTGTCCTTTTGCCTGAGAGTTCAGCGACATGGGCCGCGTGCCCCTTCGGCGGATCGTCCCGGGCGTGCCCGGTGACCTCTCTCCAGCTCGGCGAGTCGAATGCATGGTTGGTGGGATTCCAGCCCACCGGCCTGAGCGATCATGGGAGCCTGCGCCTTCGGCGGGCGCCAGCGCGGCGCCTCTCTCCTGCATTCGGGCGCCAGTATATCCGCTGCAGTGCAGCACGGCATAATCCAGGCATGGCCCCGTCCCTCCGCCCGTGGTTCCTGTACCTGCTCGAATGCCGCGATGGCAGCTATTACGCCGGCATCAGCACCGATGTGGAGGCGCGTTTCGCCGCCCACCAGGCCGGCAAGGGCGCGCGCTACACCCGGGCCCGGCCGCCGCTGCGCGTGCTGGCCGTGCGCGAATACCCGGACCGGGCCGCCGCGTCACGGGCCGAATGGCAGCTCAAGCAGCAGCCGCGCGAACGCAAGCTGGCCTGGCTGCAGGCGCCGGATCCCGCGCTTCTGTAGGGCCGAGCCCACGCTCGGCTGTTGTTGCTGCTGCCTGATGGTGAAGCCGAGCATGGGCCCGGCTCTACAGTAGATCCACGCCATGCGTGGATGCGGCTTGCACATGCCATGATCGCCCAGCCCTCAGCGCTGGAGACCCGGATGTCCACGATCGCCCTGCTGTTCGCTCTTTCCGCAGCAACGAGCCCCGCCGCCGACCCGGCCACCCTCGCGGCCATCGAAGCCACCTGCCACGATTACGTTGACGGCCAGCTGGAGGCCGACCCGCAGCGCGTCGCCCGCTCCCTGCATCCGGAGCTGGCCAAGCGCGCGGTCCTCGGCGATACGCCCGACGAACGCCTGGGCCTGCGCCGTATGTCGAAGGAAGAACTGGTCTCGCTGACGAAGCAGGGCGCGTTGAAGACCCCGAAGGATCAATGGGACCGCCGCTGCACGGTGCTGGACGTGACCGGCAACGCGGCCTCGGTGCGGCTGGAAACCCCGTGGTTCGTCGACTACTTCCACATGGGGCGCTTCGACCAGCGCTGGGTAATCGTCAACGCACTGTGGTACCCGAAACCGAAGGCGCCGTAGAGCCGAGCCCATGCTCGGCTTCTGCAAACCGCGCGAAGTACAGCCGAGCATGGCTCGGCGCTACAGGAGCATGCGTGCGGCCCTAGCGCTTCGGTCGCCGGTCGTCCTGGTCATCACCGAAGATGATGCGCGCGCTGCGCTGGTAGCTCCAGTACGCCACGGCCCAGTTCAGCAGCACCACGATGCGGTTGCGGAAGCCGATCAGGAAGAACACGTGCGCGGCCAGCCAGAACCACCAGGCCAGCACGCCGGAAAGCTGCAGCCGGCCCAGGTGCACGATCGCGGCCATGCGGCCGATGGTGGCCAGGTTGCCGTAGTCGGCGTACTTGAACGGGCCGGGCTCGGGCTTGCCGTGCAGGCGCGCGCGGATCACCTCGGCCACGTATTTGCCCATCTGCTTGGCGGCCGGTGCCACCCCGGGTACCGGCTTGCCGTCGGCCTGGCTCAGTGCGGCCAGGTCGCCGGCCACGAACAGCTCCGGGTGATCGGGCAGGGTCAGGTCCGGTTGCACCGGCACGCGTCCGGCGCGGTCCAGCGGCACGTCCAGCGTGCGCGCCAGCGGTGAAGCGGCCACGCCGGCGGCCCAGACCACGGTGCGCGCCGGTACGAACTGTTCGCCGAGCTTGAAGCCCTGGCTGTCGATGTCGCTCACCGGGGTACCGGTCAGCACTTCCACGCCCAGCTTTTCCAGTTGGCGACGCGCCTTCAGCGAAAGCACATCCGGGAACGAGGACAGCACGCGGGGCCCAGCCTCGACCAGCCGCACCCTGGCGCTGGCCGGGTCGATGTGGCGGAATTCGTTGCGCAGCGTGTGGCGCGCGATCTCGGCCAGGGTGCCGGCCAGTTCGACGCCGGTGGGACCACCGCCGACGATGGCGAAACTCAGCCACGCCGCCTTCTTCGCCGGGTCCGGTTCGGCCTCGGCGCGTTCGAACGCCAGCAGCAGCTTGCGGCGCAGCGCGATGGCATCGTCCAGCGTCTTCAGGCCGGGCGCATCATCGGCCCACTGATCGTTGCCGAAGTAGGCGTGGGTGGCGCCGGTGGCCAGCAGCAGGCTGTCGTAGTCCAGCGTGCTGCCATCGGCCATGCGGATCTGCCGCGCCCGCTTGTCGATGGCCACCACTTCGCCGAGGCGGACTTCCACATTGCGCTGGTGGCCGAGGATGTGGCGCAGCGGTGCGGCGATATCCGGCGCGGACAGGCCGGCGGTGGCCACCTGGTACAGCAGCGGCTGGAACAGGTGATGGTTGCGGCGATCGACCAGGGTGATGCGTATGCGCTCGCGGGCCAGGGCACGGGTGGCCCAGAGACCGGCAAAACCGCCGCCGACAACGACCAGGTGGGGAACGCGCTTGCGACTCATCGACTCACTCCAGTGGGGGCATCGGGGGAAGCGCCTGGCATCTTCGCACGGCGGCCACCTGTCACGTCAGCGCCTGCCCGGATCGGCGATACTCGGGTTCAGGCAACGGCCCGTGAGGAGCCCATGAGCGAACCGGAAAAGCGCATCGCCCTGTTGATCGACGCCGACAATGCGCCGGCCTCGAAGATCGACGAGGTCCTGGCTGAAGTCGCCCGCTACGGCGTGGCCAACGTGCGCCGCGCCTATGGCAACTGGAAGAGCCCGCGGTTGAAGGGCTGGGAGGCGGTGCTGCACGAATATGCGATCCGCCCGATCCAGCAGTTCGCCTACAGCAAGGGCAAGAATGCCTCGGACATGGCGATGGTGATCGATGCCATGGACCTGCTCTACGCACGCAACCTTGATGGCTTCGCCATCGTGTCCAGCGATGCCGATTTCACTCCGATGGTGATGCGTCTGCTGACCGATGGCGTGAAGGTGTACGGCTTCGGCGAGAAGAAAACGCCCGAGCCGTTCGTCAACGCGTGCTCGAAATTCACCTACCTGGAAGCACTGGGCCAGACCCATGCCAGCGTGCCGGATACCGAACAGGCTTCCAGCGAACAGGCATCGAACGAGCCTGTGGCCAACGACGATGCCCGGCCACGCAAGAGCGGTGCGGAAATGCGCAGCGATACCCGGCTGGTGAAGATGCTGCGCCGCGCGGTGTCCTCAGCCGAGGGCGAGGACGGCTGGTCGCATCTGGGGCCGGTTGGCAGCCAGATCGGCAACCAGGCCTCGTTCGATCCGCGCAACTACGGTTACGGCAAGCTCAGTGACCTGCTGGCAGCGATCGGGCTGTTCGAGCTGAAGAAGGACGGCAAGTCATCCTACGTGCGCGCGCTGCCGAAGAAAAACCGGTAGTGCTGGCCGCTGGCCGGCACATCACCCAAACGAATCAGATCACCCGTGCTTCCGAATTCGCATAGCCGTCGGTGAACCCGGTGGCGAAATCCTCAATGCCGTTGAAGGCCAGCAGCAACAGGCCCGCACACAGCAGCAGATTGCGATTGGAGCGGCGGTAGCCCAGCACCAGCATCCCCAGCCCTGCTGCCAGCAGAACGTAGTTCAAAGCATCCCATGCAGTCACGTCGTCTCTCCCTGTGGATGGGCGTATCGTAGCGTTTCCGCGCCACCGTGGCGCACTGCTGCAGGCAAGGAAATCCGCAATGTTGAAGATCTGGGGCCGCCGCAATTCCAGTAACGTCCGCAAGGTGCTGTGGTGCGCCGAGGAGATCGGCCTGCCGTATGAATCCATCGAAGTCGGTGGCAGCCACGGCGGCACGCAGACGCCGGAGTACCAGGCGATGAATCCCAATAGCCTGGTGCCGGTGATCGAAGACCATGGCCTGCCGCTGTGGGAATCGAACGCCATCGTGCGCTATCTGAGCGCACGCTACGCATTGGGCACGCTGTACGCCGAAGACCCGATGGAGCGTGCCCAGGCCGAGAAGTGGATGGACTGGAGCACCTCGCGAATGGCGCCGCTGTACAGCGACCTGATCTGGGGCATCATGCGCACCGCCCCGGCCGACAGGGACGAATCGCGGATCAATGCCGCGATCGTGCGCGCCGGCGATTACCTGGCGATGGCCGATGCCACGCTGGCCAAACAGCCATGGCTGTCGGGCGACAAGTTCGCGATGGGTGACATTCCGCTGGGCTCGCTGATCTACGCCTGGTACGAGCTGCCGATCCAGCGGCCGGAACTGCCGCACCTGGCCGAGTGGTACGCCCGCCTGCGCGAGCGGCCGGCCTACCAGCGCGGCGTGATGTCGCCGCTGACGTAAGCACTGCCCGGTGCTGAAACGCAGCCGAGCATGGCTCGGCTCTACGGTAGTGCCGAGCCATGCTCGGCAGTGCTCTACGGGATCAATACAGGTCCGTTGGATCCACATCCAGCGACCAGCGCACCTTGCGTGCTTCCGGCAGCGCGTACAGCTGTGGCACCAGCTGCGAAAGCACGCCATGCAGTGGCGGCCGCTGCATGGCAGACAGCAGCAGCTGCGTACGCTGGTAGCCAGCGCGGCGTGGCATCGGTGCTGGCATCGGCCCGTAGGCCTCGACCACGTCCTGCTCGCCCAGCAACTGTCGTGCGGCCAGCAGGAACGCATTGGCATGCTCCACCTGCTGCGCTTCGGCGCGCATCAGCGCCAGGTGCGCGAATGGCGGGAATCCTGCGGCTTGCCGCTGGTTCAACTCCGCCTGTGCGAACGGGTGGTAACCACCGCTGACCAGGGTTTCCAGCAACGGATGCCCGGGGTGATGGGTCTGCAGCCAGACCTCGCCGGGGTCACGTGCGCGCCCGGCGCGACCGGCCACCTGGATCAGCTGTTGCGCGAGTTTCTCGCTGGCGCGGAAGTCAGCGGAGAACAGGCCTTCGTCGATGCCCACCACCACCACCAGGGTCAGCTTCGGCAGGTCGTGGCCCTTGGCCAGTATCTGCGTGCCGACCAGGATGCCGGGCTGGTCGCCCAGTCTCGCCAGCTGCTGTTCCAGTGCATCGCGACGTGACGTGGTGCCGCGGTCGATGCGCACCACAGGGACGTCGGCGAAGGCCGCGGTGAGATGCTCTTCCAGGCGTTCGGTGCCGATGCCCTGCGGTTGCAGCGCCAGGCTGCCGCAGGCCGGGCATGCCAGCGGTGCCGGTTGTCGCGCGCCGCAGTGATGGCACTGCAGGCGGCGGCCGCCGCCATGCACGGTCATCGGTGCATCGCAGCGGTTGCACGGTGCGGTCCAGCCGCAGTCGTGGCACAGCAGTACCGGCGCGTAGCCACGCCGGTTCTTGAACACCAGCACCTGTTGGCCGCGCTGCAGGTGCTCGCCGATGCCGGCCAGCACATCAGCCGAGAGGCCATCGTGGAGCGGCCGCTTGCGCACATCGAGGATGCGCACGCGCGGTGGCCGCGCATCACCGGCACGCTGCTTCAGGCGCAGGTGGGTGTAGCGCCCGGCGTAGGCGTTATGCAGCGTTTCCAGCGAAGGGGTGGCACTGCCGAGCAGCACCGGAATGCCGAGCGCCTTGGCTCGGACCAGAGCGAAATCGCGCGCGTGATAGCGGATGCCGTCCTGCTGCTTGTAGCTGCCGTCGTGTTCCTCGTCGATGATCAGCAGCCCGGCCTGCGGCAATGGCGTGAACACCGCCGAGCGGGTGCCGACGATGACCCGTGCCTCGCCGCGCGAAGCCGCAGCCCAGACGCGCGCGCGCTCGTTGTCGTTCAACCCCGAATGCAATGCGTGCACGGCGATGCCAAGGCGGCCGCGGAAGCGTGCCAGGGTCTGCGGGGTCAGGCCGATTTCCGGCACCAGCACCAGCGCCTGCCTGCCCTGCGCCAGGCAGTGGATGATGGCCTGCAGGTACACCTCGGTCTTGCCGCTGCCGGTCACGCCATCCAGCAGGAAGGGCTGGAAGCCTTGGGCGGCGTTGATGGCGGCCACCGCTTCGGCCTGGTCCGGGTTGAGGGTGGGGCCGGGCAGCGGCTGCGCATGCTGCGGTGCCACCGTCATCGCCACGCGCTCGGCCAGCGCACGCTTGGCCAGGCTGCGCGCGGCGGTGCGCCAGTCCTCCATGCGTTCGCCCAGCACGTCCTCATCCACCACGGCCCCGGCCAGCAGTTCGGCCAACTGCCGCGGGCGGCTGCCGGCGCGCAGCTTCCCGCGCTGGTCATGGCCTTGGGGGGTCAACTGCCAGCCCCAGTGGTGGGTGTCGGGCAGGGCTTCGCCATGACGCAGCGGTCCTGGCAGGGCGGTGCTCAGTACCTCGCCCAGCGGTGCGTGGGTGTAACGCGCCAGCCATTGCAGGCTCTGCCACAGCTCCCCCTGCAGCAGCGGCTGCGGGTCGCACCAGGCCAACGCCTGGCGCAGTCCCTGGCCGTCGTCGGTCTGGCCGTGCCCCACCACCAGCCCGACCAGCTCGCGGTTGCCGAACGGCACCTTCAGGCGGCAGCCGACCGCAACCGTGGGGCCATCGCCCTCGGGCGACAGGTAGTCGAACAGACGGGGCAGGGGGACGGGCAGGGCGACCTGCAGGGTCGGAATCGGTGAAAGCATCGGGCCAGTGTACCGGGCCATGCGCGCGCGAATGGCGGGGTGGGAGACGGCGGAGCGGCGCCCGTTGAATCATAAATGTCACCTAAATATCGGTGTCCATTGGAGATTCAGGCTTATCCACATGTTCTGTGGATAACGTTGTGCGTTACCGGTCGACGGCAACGCAGGAGGCCGATGGCGACGAGCTCACGCTTGGGTTGGTCAAAAAATAGCCACACTTAAAAACTATTCAAAATCAACAGTTTAAGTGTGAAACATTGCTGAAACAGAGTGAATTCAGCTGCTTGCCGCAGTTTCCCGCGCCGGGAGCGTGGTGCTGTGCACAACCTGCAGCACGAAGTATCCGTGGGCGCAAGTCCTACGGGCGTCGATTGCCTGCCGCTATCATTCCCCCAGACCTTTGGAGTGACCGATGACGGCTGTGCCCGCCCCTGTTTCCTCGACCGCGGCCGGCGCGCTGTCGGCGTTCCTGCGTGGCGTCGAGCGCCGCGCCCTGGTGGTGGCTGAGCTGCAGTGCGGCGATGCCGCGCGCGCCGAACAGACCCTGGTGGCAGTGATGCGCGCGTTCGCGGCCGTTGCCAGCGACCTGCCGATGGCGCAGTGGCCGACCCGCTTCTGGACCCTGCTGGGCCAGCGCCAGGCCCTGCGCGAGCCGGTGGGTGGCCAATGGGCGCCACCGTTGGCCGCGCTGGCTGCGATGTCGCCGCTGCCGCGCCTGGCGCTGCTGCTGCGGGTAGGCGGCAGCCTGGACGAGAGCATCGCCACGCGCGTGCTCGACCAGGACGAGGCCGGCTACCAGCACCTGCTGGCCGATGCCTGCCCGCGCGATGCCCAGGGCCAGCCCGATGCCGCGGCCTGGCGCCAGTTGGCCGAACAGGTACAGGCGCGTATCCGTGAACTGCCGGCCACGCGCCTGCAGCAGCTTCAGCAGCCGGCGGCACCCGCCGCCCACAATGAAGCGCCGACCTCCAGCTGGCGAGCACCGCAGCGGGACGAGCGCGCGGCCGCCCATGGCAAGCGCCGTCGTACGGGCGCCAAGCCGCGCTGGCGTGGTCCGCTGATCCTGCTGGTAACCGTGGCGGTGCTGCTGGCCGCTGCGCTGGGTTGGCGCTACCTGCAGGGACGTTCCTTCGGCAACGATGCGCCGCTGCCGGAAGGCGTCGTGGGCGAGGCCGGTCCGGTGACGGTGGAAGCCCTGCCACCGAGCAAGGTCGACGCCACGCCGGATGCAACGCATGCCCAAGCCAATGACGACGCAGCGATGCTGGCCGATCGCGACTACCCGCTGGTTGCCGATGCTGACCTGTACGCATGGACCGCCGCGGGCGGTCCGCTGCCGGTGGACGAATCGCAAGCCAAGCCGAGCCGACCGGAGCCGGCCAGTGCCACGCTGGAAACCGCCGCCGCCGATGAATAAGTCCGTGTTCGCCAGCCTGTTGCTGGCCTTGCCGCTGTCCCTGTCTGCGGCGCCGCAATCGTTGAACGTGCCATTGCCGCCGCCATCGCCGGCCACCCCGGCCGTGCCGCCGGCTTCGACCGCGGCACCGGCTGGCTTTGCCCAGCTCGATCCGCAGCAGCAGCGCCAGCGCCGTGCCGACTACGCCGCCTGGCGCGCGTTGCCGGAAGGAGAGCGCGAGCGCATCCGCCAGGCCGCTGCGCGATTCAATGCGCTGCCCGCGGACCAGCAGCAGCGTCTGCGACAGCAGTTCGGCGATCAGGACCAGGCGTTCCGCGACGGGTGGCGGCTGGGCCCGCAACTGGGCCTGGAATTCCCAAAGCTGCATGGCTTGTTCGGCTTCGTGCCTCCGGAGCAGCGCGAGACCGCGCTGGCCGTGCTGCGTCAGCTCAGCCCGGCGCAGCTGGCCCAGCTGGCCCTGGTCGCGCAGCGTACGCCGCCGCAGGAGCGCGACGCCGTGCGCAGCGCCTTCCTTGCGGTGCCGGCCGCCGAACGCGACAGCTGGCTCAAGCGCCAAGCGGGCCAGTAAAAAAGGGGACGGAGGGGATTAAGTCGCATTCGGCACTGACTGGCCAGATACGACTTAATCCCCTCCGTCCCCTTTTTGCTTGGGGCAGCCGGAACCCAGCATTCACCCCATGTCATGGGAATGCGCGCGCCGGGCGCGTAAGATGACCGGCCGCAACCCGGTGCCTGTGCCCTTCGCGCGCAACCGTAGTTCGCGTCAAGCACCTTATGTCTACTGCAACCTCCACGCCGCGCTTCAGCAAGGAAGTCGGCGCTACCGGTCTGCTCGCCCTGCCGCTTGTGCTGGGCCATGTGTCCACCGGTCTGATCTCCTTCGTCGACAACGTGATTGCCGGCCACCACGCCACCGCGACGCTGGCTGCGGTGACCATCGGTACCGCCCTGCTGTGGCTGCCGATGCTGATCCCGATCGGCACCCTGATCTCGCTCACCGCCTCGGTGTCGCAGCTGCACGGCGCTGGCCGCGAGCGCGAGATCGGCCCGCTGTTCCGACAGGCGCTGTGGCTGGCGTTGGGCCTGGGCCTGATCATGTTCACCTTCCTTACGGTGGTGCCGCCGCTGCTGCCGGCCTTCGGCATCGCACCGGACATCGTGCCGGGGGCGACTGCGTTCCTGCATGCGGTGCGCTGGGGCGGCCCGGCGCTGACCCTGTACTTCTGCATGCGCTACCTCAGCGAAGGCATGCACTGGACACTGCCCACCATGCTGCTTGGCTTCGGTGGCCTGCTGGTGCTGGCGCCGCTGGGCTATGTGCTGGCCAATGGCAAGCTCGGTTTCCCGGAACTGGGCGCCGAAGGCCTGGGGATCGCCTCGGCGGTGATGATGTGGCTGCAGGCAACCGCATTCGCCCTGTATCTGTGGCGGACCAGGCGCTTTGCCCATCTGCAGCTGTTCTCGCACTTCGAAGGGCCGCGCTGGAAGGCGATCTGGGACCTGCTGCGCACCGGCCTGCCGATCGGCATCACCGTGCTGATGGAAGGCGGCCTGTTCATCGTCACCGCGCTGCTGATCGGCCGCCTCGGTGCCAATGAAGCGGCTGCGCACCAGATCGCGATCAACGTCGCCCAGCTGTGCTTCATGATTCCGATGGGCGTGGCCGAGGCCACTACCGTGCGTGTCGGCCATGCGGTCGGCCGCGGCGATGGCTTCGGCGTGCGGCGCGCGGCCTGGGCCGGCTACGCGATCATCATGGGTACGCAGACATTGTCGGCGGCGGTACTGCTGTTCGGCCACGATGCCATCGTCGGTGTCTACACCAACGACCTGGCGGTGGCCGGCCTGGCCTCGACGCTGCTGCTGTACGCGGCCACCTTCCAGTTCCCGGATGGCATCCAGGTGCTGTCGGCCGGCGCGCTGCGCGGCCTGAAGGACACCCGTGTGCCGATGTTCATCGCCATGTTCGCGTACTGGGGCCTGGGCATGCCGCTGGGCGCCGGGCTCGGCCTGGGGCTGGGCATGGGCCCGCAGGGTATGTGGATCGGCCTGATCGTGGGCCTCACCGCCGCTGCCATCCTGATGGGCTGGCGCCTGCGGCGCAGCAGCCTGCGCATCGGCCAGTCGATGCTGTCCTGAACTTCCGCCCCGCCCCGGCCACCCGTGGCGGGCGATCCCCTGACTTGTGTCCGATGCCGCATCACGCGGCACCGGCTATGCTGGCACCACGGCAAGAAGCCATCCGGAGCGTTCCATGAATCACCCCGTGCCCCCGCTGCCCCCGGCGCGTCGCAACCCCGTCGCCAGTTTCTTCATCGGGCTGTGGGACGTCATGAACTTCACCCGCCGGTTGATCCTCAACCTGGTGTTCTTCGGCCTGCTGTTCCTGCTGCTGGTGATGTTCGTCATCGCCGCAGGCATGGGCGCCGGTGCCAGCAAGTCGCTGCAGGACCGCACCACCCTGGTGATCGCGCCGGAAGGCCGGCTGGTCGAGCAGTTCAGCGCCGATCCGGTCAGCCGCGCACTGGCCAAGGCGGTGGGCGACAACGGTGCCGAAGAGATCCAGCTGCGCGACCTGCTGCGGGTGATCGAGTCGGCCAAGGAAGACAAGAAGATCGAGCGCGTGGTGCTGGAGCTGGACAAGCTGCAGCCCTCGGGCTTCGCCTCGCTGCGTGAAGTGGCTGCGGCACTGCAGGACCTGCGTGCCTCCGGCAAGCAGCTGGTGGCCTACAGCGAGAGCATGGGCCAGTCGCAGTACCTGCTGGCCGCACAGGCCGACGAGGTCTACCTGGACCCGATGGGTTCGGTGGTGCTTGAGGGCCTGGGCCGCTACCGCCAGTACTTCCGCACCGGCCTGCAGGACAAGCTGGGCGTGGACGTGCACCTGTTCAAGGTGGGTGAGTACAAGTCCGCAGCCGAGCCGTACGTGCTCGACGCGGCGTCGCCGGCCTCCAAGGAAGCCGACCTGTTCTGGATGAACGACGTATGGCAGCGCTACCTGGGCGACATCGCCAAGGCCCGTCGCCTGGATCCGGCACAGCTGGCTGCCGGCATCGATACGCTGCCGGAAGGCATCGCTGCTGCTGGTGGTGATCTGGCCAAGTTCGCCCTGCAGCAGAAGCTGGTGACCGCGCTGAAGACCCGCGAAGAGTTCGAGGACCTGATGATCGAGCGCGGCGTGGCCGACGAAGATGCCGACGGAGGCTTCCGCAACGTCGACTTCGGCACCTACCTGGGCCAGCTTGATGCGCGCCGCAACCCGGTCGACAACCGTCCGCAGGTGGCAGTGGTGGTGGCGTCCGGCGAGATCAGCGGCGGTGACCTGCCGGCCGGCCGCATCGGTGGCGAATCGACGTCGGCGCTGCTGCGTGCCGCGCGCGACGACGACGATGTCAAGGCGGTGGTGCTGCGCGTGGATTCGCCGGGCGGAGAAGTGTTCGCTTCCGAGCAGATCCGCCGTGAAGTGGTCGCCCTGCAGGCCGCCGGCAAGCCGGTGGTGGTATCGATGGGCGACCTGGCCGCCTCCGGTGGCTACTGGATCAGCATGAACGCCGATCGCATCTACGCCGATCCGTCGACGATCACCGGTTCGATCGGCATCTTCGGCATGGTGCCGAACTTCAGCCGCGCGCTGGACAAGATCGGCGTGCACACCGATGGCGTCGGCACCACCCGCTTCGCCGGTGCGTTCGATGTCACCCGGCCGATGGATCCGGCCGTGGGCCAGGTCATCCAGTCGGTGATCAACAAGGGCTACGCCGACTTCACCGGTCGCGTCGCCGACGCCCGCAAGAAGCCTGTCGAGGCCGTCGACGAAGTGGCCCGTGGCCGCGTGTGGAGCGGTGCGCAGGCCAAGGAACGTGGCCTGGTCGATGCCTTCGGTGGGCTGAAGGATGCCGTGGCCGACGCCGCCAGCCGTGCCAAGCTGGGCAAGGCCGACGCTTATCGCGTGCGCTACATCGAGAAGGCGGCCACGCCGTTCGCGCAGTTCGTCAGCGGTTTCGCCGGCAGCCGCGCTGGTGCCTGGATGCTGTCCGATTCGGGCATGGCGCGGATGCTGCTGGCGCGCACGATGCCGGAAGTGGATACGCAGCTGCGCTTTGTCGAGAACGCGGCCCGCGAAAAGGGCAATGGCGCACCGGTGAAGGCGCTGGCGTACTGCTTCTGCGGGTTCTGACCGGAGCACATCCACGCATGGCGTGGATCTACTGTAAACGCCCGGCTTCGGCCGGGCGTTCTCGTTGGTGGGGTCGGATCCCTTTGCCCGCAAAGGGTTCTGACCCCACAGGTCACTGCGTCGCGTCGGCCTCGGCCTTGCGCTCGCCCGCAGCGGCGTCATCGACGGATTTCTGCGCGCCCTTGGCGCGGTCCAGCGGCTCCTGCATCGCGCGCGCCATCGCCTTGGGCACCGGTGGCTTCTCCGGGTTCGGCGTTGGCGGGCGCTGGCAGGCGGACAGCAGCACGGTGGCCAGCAGGGACGTGGACAGGACCAGGATGCGCATGGCGGCACTCCGTGATGGGCGTGCGGGCAGTGTCGCATCCTCGGCAGGGGGCGGCCGTGAGCGCGTATCCTTGTTGCATCGAAACACAGCGGGCGCGGCCCCGGAGGACTCATGACCCAGCAACGGTGGCGGCTGGACGGCCAGACTGCCCTGATCACCGGCGCCAGTGCCGGCATCGGCCTGGCCATCGCCCATGAACTGGCCGGGTTCGGTGCCGACCTGATGATCGTCGGCCGCGATATCGACATGCTGGAGACCGCGCGCGACGAGTTGCTGGATGTGTATCCGCAGATGCAGGTGCATGCGCTGGCCGCCGATGTTTCCGACGACGAGGACCGCCGCCAGATCCTGGACTGGGTGGAGGACCACAGCGATGGCCTGCATATCCTGGTAAACAACGCCGGCGGCAACGTCACCAAGGCGGCCACCGAGTACTCCGAAGACGAGTGGCGCAAGATCTTCGAGACCAACCTGTTCTCGGCGTTCGAGCTGTCGCGCTACGCACATCCGCTGCTGGCACGCCACGCGTCGTCGTCCATCGTCAACGTCGGCAGCGTGTCCGGCCTGACCCATGTGCGCAGTGGCGTGGTCTACGGCATGACCAAGGCGGCGATGCACCAGATGACCCGCAACCTGGCCGTCGAGTGGGCCGAAGATGGCATCCGCGTCAACGCAGTGGCACCGTGGTACATCCGTACCCGGCGCACGTCCGGCCCGTTGTCGGACCCGGACTACTACGAAGAAGTCATCAATCGCACGCCGATGCGTCGTATCGGCGAGCCGGAGGAAGTGGCTGCGGCCGTGGGCTTCCTGTGCCTGCCGGCAGCCAGCTACGTTACCGGCGAGTGCATCGCGGTGGACGGCGGCTTCCTGCGCTACGGGTTCTGATCTTCGGAAGGGTAGTGCCGGCCGCTGGCCGGCAACCACAGGATATTCAGTTGATTGCAGTTGCCGGCCAGCGGCCGGCACTACCGGATGGCGGTCACCCCGGCACCGGGCAGTTGCTGGCCTCCAGCACACCCTGCAACCGCTCGCGGTCCTTGCGCGCGCTGTCGCGGTTCTCGGGCGCGGCGAAGCGCTCCCGGCCGCGGGCATCGCGGAAGCGCTGCTGCCAGGCACCGCAGCGCTGCGCTTCGGGAAGCGCTTCGCACTGATCGCGCACCACTTCACAGCTGGCGGCATTCACCGGCGTCACTCCGCCAAGGCCCTGTACTGTCATCAGCTCGCAGCGACCTGGCGCAGCCTCGTACTCGTACAGGTAGCCGCCGCCCTGGCTGTCGGTGCACTGGAAGATAGGAGGAAGCGGCGGCTTCGGTGAACCGTCACTTCCAGCAGCACGGGCCTCGGCATCGCGACGCAGCGTCGCGCTGTCAAGGATCTGGTCGTCTCCTTCGTGTTCGACCATGCCTGCTTCCATGATCGTGCGTCCTTCGTCCGCGCGTCGTGCCTTCGCTGGGGCCGCAGGCGCAACACCCGGGTTGGCCGGCAGCGGCGCGGGTGTTTCCACCGGGGTGGGGGCAGGTTCAGCGGCCACAGGGGCAGCGGCGGCCGGCTGCGCGTTGCCCTTGCCGGGTATGCGCAGCACCTGCTGCTTGCTGCCAGTGGGGCACGGCGTGCGCTGCAGGGTAGGGATGTCACTGCTGCTGGAGGTACAGCGGTAGATCACGCCCTCTTCGGCCAATGCGCTTCCAGGCAGCAGCACCAGGAGCAGCCAGATCACTCGGTTCATGCGTACAGCGTACAGGCTGCGGCGGCTTGCTGCGGTCAGCGTTCGCAATCGCGCGACAGGCGCGCATCGATGCCGCGCTGTTCGTTGCTGATGGCGGTGCGTTCACTCTGCAGCGCACTGTTGTACCGGCGATCCAGTTCCCAGCGGCGATCACGCAGTCGCGCACAGACTTCCTGCGGCGGCAACGCATGGCAGCTGTCGCGGACCAGCACGCTGCCGGCCGGAACCTGCACGCCCATGCCGATCGAGGGGGGACGATAACCCGCGCCTTCGCCGATCGGCGTGCCGGTGGCCGGGCGCGGTCCGGGGTAGGCCGGGCCGTGATGGGCGTGTGGCAGCCAGACACTGGTCCACAACGGCACCCAGCGCGGATTGCCTTCGTTGTTGTCGCTGGTATAGCGTCGGCCATCATCGCTCACGCATTCGTACATCGGCTGCGGCGGCTGGATGTAGACGTGGCGGACTTCGCGCTCGCGGATGACCGGGGTTTCGCCGGGCGGCGCAGGCGGGGCATCACTGCGCACCACCCGTGGAGCGGGATCGCGCGGGCGCTGCAGGTCGCGAACCTGCTGGCGGCCGCTGTTGCAGGGCGTGTCCTGCAGGGCCACGGCCCCGTTGCTGGAAACGCAGCGGTACACCCGCACGTCTTCGGCTGCGGACGCCGTCCACGGCAGCAGCAGGCACAGGCTGAAGGTGGCGCGCAGCAGGCTCATGGCGGCAGCGTGCGTGATTGTCCGCGGCAGTGCAATCGGCGGCTCAGGAGCGCAGCACGTTGCCGCTGAGCGCGTCGCGTATGGGGGTGGGTTGGGCCAGGCCACCGGTCTGTCCGTCAAGGATGCCGTCGAGCAGGCGCAGCAGGCGCGGATCCAGCTCTTCGCGGCTGCGCGCCGGTGGTTCGCCGGCCAGATTGGCGCTGGTGGAGACCAGCGGGCCGCCCCAGGCGCGGCAGAGTTCGGCCACCAGCGGGTGCGCGCTGATGCGCACCGCAATGCCGCTGTGTTCGCCGGTGACCCAGGGCTGCGCGCGCGGGCCAGCGGGCAGGATCCAGGTGTTGGCGCCGGGCCAGCTGGCCAGTACCGCGCGCTGGCGGGCGTCGGGCAGCGCCTGCAGGCGCACCCAGCCTTCCAGCTGCGCCAGCTCGGCCGCGACCAGGATCATGCCTTTCTCGATCGGTCGCTGCTTCAGCCGCAGCACCATGTGCACTGCCGCTTCCTGCGAGGGATCACAGCCCAGGCCCCAGACCGCTTCGGTCGGGTAGGCGATCACGCCGCCAGCGCGGAGCGTGGCGACAGCAGAGTCCAGGGTGAGTTCTTTCATGGCGGCGACCGGCCCGGCGTGGGCCTCCATTATCCCCCTGCTGCGTGCAGAAGGGGTGGTCGGCGCGGACGGTAGGTGCGGACCGTTGGTCCGCACACCTTGCCCCTCATCCACGCATGGCGTGGATCTACTTCTTCGCAGCGGCCTTCTTGACGGCTTTCTTCGCCGGGGCCTTCTTTGCGGCGGCCTTCTTCACCGCCTTCTTTGCCGGCGCCTTCTTGGCAGCAGCCTTCTTCGGCGCCGCTTCCTTCTTCACTGCCGCCTTCTTGGCCGGTGCCTTTTTCGCTGCCGCCTTCTTGGCGCCGAAGCCCTTGCGCACCGGCTTGCCGGTTTCTTCCATCAGCTGCTGCACTTCGGCCAGGGTCAGCGATGCCGGCTCGCGGTCCTTGGGGATCTTGCCGTTCATCTTGCCGTCGCTGATATACGGGCCGAAGCGGCCGTTCAGCACCTGGATGTCGCTGCCCTCGAATTCCTTGATGATCCGGTTGCGCGCGATCTCTTCCTTCTCTTCGATCAGGAACACGGCACGGGCCAGGTCGATGGTGTACGGGTCGTCTTCCTTCTTCAGCGAGGCGTAGGTGCTGCCACGCTTGGCGAACGGCCCGAAGCGGCCAATCCCGACGCTGACCGGCTCGCCCTTGTCCTCACCCAGCGCGCGCGGCATCAGGAACAGCTCCAGCGCGTCTTCCAGGGAGATGGTGTGCATCGACTGGCCAGGGCGCAGCGAGGCGAACTTCGGCTTCTCCTCGGCGTCCTCGGCGGTGCTGCCGATGGCGGCATACGGCCCGAAGCGGCCCAGACGCACGCTGACCGGCTTGCCTGTCTTCGGATCGGTGCCAAGCTCGCGCGCGCCACTGGCCTCGGCGCGGTCGACCGATTCCTTCTTGTCTTCCACCAGTTCCTTGAACGGCTCCCAGAAGCGAGCCATCAGCGGAATCCACTCTTCTTCGCCACGCGAAACGGCATCAAGCTCGTCTTCGAGCTTGGCCGTGAAGTCGTAGTCCACGTACTGGGTGAAGTGGCTGGACAGGAACTTGGACACCGCGCGGCCGACGTCGGACGGGCGGAAGCTGCGGCCTTCCATTTCCACGTACTTGCGGAACAGCAGGGTCTGGATGATCGAGGCGTAGGTCGAGGGACGACCGATGCCGTACTCTTCCAGCGCCTTCACCAGCGCCGCTTCGGTGTAGCGCGGCGGCGGCTGGGTGAAATGCTGTTCGGCCTGGATGCGTTCCAGCGGCACGCGGTCGCCCGGCTTCATCGCCGGCAGCTTGCGGCCTTCGTCCTCGTCCTCGGCGCTCTTGCTGTCCTTGCCTTCCTCGTACACGGCCAGGAAGCCGGGCACCACCACCGTGGTGCCGCTGGCACGGAACACGTGCTCGCTGCCGGCCGACAGGTCGACGCTGACGGTATTGAGCGTGGCCGGGATCATCTGGCAGGCGACGGCGCGCTTCCAGATCAGTTCGTACAGGCGGCGCTCGTCGTCGGTGAGGAAGCGTGCGACCTGGGCCGGGGTGCGCAGGGCCGAGGTCGGGCGCACCGCTTCGTGCGCTTCCTGGGCGTTCTTCGACTTGGTCTGGTAGGTGTTGGGCTGGTCCGGCAGCGAGGCGATGCCGTAGTCGCGGGCGATCACGTCGCGGATTTCCGCCAGCGCGTCCTGCGACAGGTTCACCGAGTCGGTACGCATGTACGAAATCAGGCCGACGGTGCCTTCGTCGCCGATGGCCACGCCCTCATACAGCTTCTGCGCAACCTGCATGGTCTTGCGGGTAGTGAAGCCGAGCTTGCGCGAGGCTTCCTGCTGCAGGGTCGAGGTGGTGAACGGTGGCGCGGGACGGCGCTTGCGCTCCTTGCTGGCCACGTCGGTGACATGCAACGAGCCCTGCGCGGCCTGCTGGATACGCAGGCGGGCGGCTTCGGCGGTGTCACCGTCGGTGATGGTGAACTGCTCGAACTTCTGCCCGTCCAGCTTGACCAGCTTGGCGTTGAAGTGCTGCGACGGGTGCGCGCATTCGGCCGCGATCGACCAGTATTCGCGGGCGACGAAGGCTTCGATCTCTTCCTCGCGCTCGACGATCATGCGCAGCGCCGGGCTCTGCACGCGGCCTGCGGACAGGCCGCGCTGGACCTTGCGCCACAGCACCGGCGACAGGTTGAAGCCGACCAGGTAGTCCAGCGCGCGGCGCGCCTGCTGGGCATCGACCAGGTCGCTGGCGATCGCGCGCGGCTGGCTGATCGCTTCCTTGATGGCGCGCGGGGTGATCTCGGTGAACACCACGCGCTGCATCGGCTTGTCCTTGACCAGCCCGCGTTCCTTCAGGATCTCGGCGATGTGCCAGCTGATCGCTTCACCTTCGCGATCCGGGTCGGTTGCCAGCAGGATGTCGTCGGCACCCTTGGCGGCCTTGGCGATCGCATCGACATGCTTTTCGTTCTTGTCGATCACGTCGTAGTGCATGGCGAACCCGTTGTCCGGGTCGACCGCGCCTTCCTTCGGGATCAGGTCACGCACATGCCCATACGAGGCCAGGACGGTGTAGTCCTTGCCGAGGTATTTGTTGATCGTCTTGGCCTTGGCTGGCGATTCGACGATGAGCAGGTGCTTGGGCATGTCGGGAGAGGTCTGTGGGCGGACCGGGAGAAGGGGCCGCTAGGGTGGAGCAAACGGCCGCATTAGTGAAGCGGCCACGGGCAAATCCATAAACTGAACGCCCGGTAATGTGCCGGGCGTTCAGGTTTCACCTTATTAGAGGAATCACGCCCGGCCGGCCCGTGTCAAGCAGCCAGGCGTGAGGATGGCCGTTCACGAGGCCATCTTGGCGATGAAGCCTACCGCGAACACCAGCAGGGCCAGGCCGACCAGAGACAGCAGGCCGGTCAGCACGAGCACCAGTACGGTTACCGTGCCCAGCTCCCGGCGCTGCAGCTGCGGCTGGTCGGTGTAGGCCCAGCGGTCGACCACGAGGGTGTCGCAGACCATGTCGTGCAGGCCCTGCTTGCGTTCGGTGAAGGCGGCCATCAGGAAACCGATGCCGAGCGTGAAGCTGCTCAGCAGCATGGCCCAGTAGCGACCAAATGCGCGGGCCTTGGTCAGGCGTTCGCCGTTGCCGCGCACCACCTTGATACCGACTGCCATCTTGCCCAGCGTGGCGCCGCCCTGCGAGGCATGGAACCAGGTGTAGTAGGCCATGCCGATGCCGAGGTTGATCAGGGCACTGGCCAGCTGGGCAACGATCTCGATGGCCGATTCGCCGCTGCCCACCGCGCCCATGCTGGCGCCGAGTATCGCACCAAGAATGGCACCGATGATGCTGCCGGGGACGACCAGCACGAAGTAATCGATCATGTAGGCCGCCACACGCTTCCAGAAGCCTGCGTAGACCACTTCACCGCCAACCACCGGCTGCGCGTGGCCACCGCTGCTGGTGGCCGCTGGAGCGCTGTAAGGCGAGCTGCTGAGCGCGCCGGTGCCGGGCAGCGGTGCGGTGCCGCTGTCAATGGCGGCGTAGTCGCTGCGCAGGTCGAACCCGCCGCTGCTGCTGGCAGCGCTGGCATCGGCCAGCGTCTGCAGGCCGAGCTCGTCGACCATCTGCCGCAGCGCAGCCCACTGGGCCATGCCCTCCCGCCAGACCAGGGTGTCCAGGTTGAGCTGGCCGCGCTGGAAGCGCTGGCGGATCTCCTGGACCGGCAGCGGGCCCTGGCGTTGCTGTCCTTCGGCGTAGTACCACTCAGTCATTGCATGTTCCCTGTTTGAATCATCCTTGGAGGTGCTGCGTGCGCGCGGTTCAGCCGCGGCACGACGGCGGCAGGTACTTGTCGTTGCTCTCGCCGCTGCATTCCCAGCGGCCGCTGTCGCGATCGTATTCCAGCCACAGCAGATCGCCATCGAGGCTCTTGCCGGGCAGCGCCAGGGTGGCTTCGATGCCGCAGTGGCCGTTGTTGAAGCGACCGATGTTCACCGCTGACAGCCCTGCATGGGCGAAATCACCCGGGGACGGGAAGCCGGCGTCGTTGCCACCCGGGCAGCGGCCTTCGTCATCGGCGAAATGCTGCACCTGGTCCTTCAGCGGCTGCAGTGCGGTCACTGCGCCGGCGACCTTGGCGCGAAGGGTGTAGTCGTTGTAGGCGGGCAGCGCGATGGCGGCCAGGATGGCCACGATCGGTACCAGCACCAGCAGCAGGCCGCCGCCGATGATGGCGGTCAGGGCGCAGCCGGACAGCTTCTTCTTCGGCGTCGGCAGGGCGCTGGCCGCTGCGCTGGTGGCGTAGGGCGTGGACGGTGGCAGCACCGGTGGCTGCGGCGGAGGCGGTGCTGCCGGCTCCGGTTCGGGTTCCACGGGCGGTGCAGCGGCGTCCAGCGCCGGCACGATCAGGCCGAGCTCGTCGACCACGGTGCGCAACGGCTGCCATTGCGGCAGGCCGTCGCGCCAGACCAGGGTGTCCAGGGAGATCTGGTTGTTGCGGAACAACTCGACCAACTGTTCCGCCGGCAGCGGGCCTTGCTGCCGGTTGCCTTCTGCATGGAACCACTCGCTCACGGGGACGCTCCTGAATGCGCTATGCCCCCAAGTGTACGGTCAGTGCAGGGGTTCTGGCTCGTCCATGAACATCTGCGTCTCCATCCAGGCATACGCCGCCTCGGAGCCGGGCTGGTTGAACAGCACCATCAGCACGACCCACTTCAGGTCGTCCAGGTCCAGTTCGTCCTGGTCCAGGGCCATTGCCCGGTCCAGCACCAGCTCGCGCTGGTCGGCATCGAGGATGCCGTGCTGTTCCAGGTACAGCAGGAACCCGCGGCATTCCACGTCCAGCTTGTCCAGCTCGGGGCCGTGGTACACGCGCACGGGGCCATCGACCCGAGCCTGGGCCACGCTCGGCCGCTGCGCGGCCAGGGCATCGAGCCAGTCGAACGCCTTGTTGATCTCGGTTGGGCTGAAACCGGCCTGGATCAGGCCGTTCTGAAGCGAATCGCGGTCACGGATCAGGTCCGCATCTTCGCTGAAATAGTGTTCAAACAGGTACAGCAGTACATCCAGGATGCTCTCTTTCATTGCCCCTCGGCCTGCGTCGCGCGACGCTGTGGAGGTGAAGAAACTAGGGAGTTCGACAGTAGCGGCCGTGTACGCACACCACGATTCCCGCCAGTTCCATGGCCAGCAGCATGGAGGACACCTGGGGCGCCGTCAATCCACAGCGTGTGATCAGTGAATCCATACTGCTTGGGTTGTGCTCCAGCGCCCGCCACAAGCACTGGTAGTCAGGGTCGTCGGCCCAGTGCGCCGGCAGGCGTGCAGGCGGTGCCTGTTCAGTGGGGGTGGCCAGCCGTGATTGCAAGCCCGGCAGCTGCTGGCGGAGGGCGGGGGCCAGCAGTTCGAGGACCTCCTCCGGGCGCTCGACCAGTGCGGCACCCTCGCGGATCAGCCTGTGGCAGCCCGCAGCGCGCGGATTGAGCACCGAGCCGGGCAGGGCGCAGACCTCGCGGCCGGCCTCGGCGGCCAGGCGTGCGGTGATCAGGGCACCCGAGCGTTGGGCGGCCTCGACCACCACCGTGGCCAGGGCCAGCCCGGCTACCAGCCGGTTGCGGGCAGGAAAGTGGCCGGGGCGTGCGGGCGTGCCGGGCAGGTACTCGCTGAGCACCACGCCTTCGGCGGCGATGCGCGCCTGCAGCCGGGCGTGGCTGTCCGGATAGGCGCGGTCCGGTCCGGTGCCGATCACCGCCACGGTGCAGCCCCCCGCGTCCAGCGTGGCCTGGTGGGCGGCGGCATCGATGCCCGCCGCCAGGCCGCTGGTCACCGCCAGCCCGGCGTCGACGAAGCAGCCGGCAAACCGGGCTGCCAGCGCGCGTCCGCCCGGCGTTGGCGAGCGGCTGCCGACCAGCGCAACCGATGGGCGCCAGGCCCGGCTGGGGTCGCCGGCGATGAACAGCGCAAGGGGGGGATTGGGGACATCCAGCAGGGGCGGGGGGAAGGTCGGATCGGTGAAGGCCAGCAGGTGCTGGTTGTCGTCTTCCAGCCAGCGCCGTGCCACGGCCAAGGCCCGGGCGTCGGGGCGGTCCAGTGCGGCGCACTGCTCTGGCGTGCAACCGTGCGCGCGCCAGTTCGCGGCACCCTGCGCGATCGCGATTTCCGCCCTGCCTGCGGCCTGCAGCAGGGCCCGCCGTGGTGCCAGCGCGCCGCCTGCCATCAACAGGCGCAGCAGCGCCTCGTCAGCTTGGTTGGTCATCCCCCCACTATCGAGCGCATGCAACAAAGGCGCCCTAGGGCGCCTTCGCATGTGGCTGTCAGACTTTGCCGGAGACCGCCCCTGTAGAGTCGACTGTCAGTCGACTACCGCGCGCAGCGCGGGCGCTTTCGGGGGGTGGCGAAGAGCAGTCGACTGACAGTCGACTCTACCGCGCATCCGGGTGCAGTGCGTTGTATCCCACGCGCACCGGCTTCACGCCCTGCATCACCAGTGCGTAGCTGACGTTGTCGAAGGTACGGAACACCATGGCGTGTGCGGCGTATTCGTCCGGCAGCGAGACGCGGCCGGCGCCGGTGCTGAGCGAATCATCCATGCGCGAGGAGTTCGGGTACTTCATGCGGTGCGCCACGTGGCGGCCCGGGCGCCACAGCGAGAACACGGTGCCGTTGTCCACGCCCTGCGCGCGGCCTGCGGAGATCGCGATCACGTCGCGCGGCCCACCAGCGGTGAACATGTCGGCAACGGCCAGCACGCGCACGTCGACGCCCTCGACACCGGCGGCCGGGACATGGGGGATGAACTGCAGGTCGTAGGGCCTGGCCTCGACCGGGACCAGGCGGTCGCCCGCACGTACCTCGCGGCCGCCCTCGTTCTTGTCCAGCACCAGGGTGGACACCTCGACCTTGCCGCCGGCGACGTGGGTGATGGTGCCGGTGGCGACCTGGGCCAGCTCATAGCCAAGCACGCCGCGGCGGTGGTTGGGGGCGTTGTAGGCCCGCCACAGGTTGCCGCTGCCCGGGGTGACGTCGCCGTTGGCGGTCAGGTCCTCGGTCGGCTTGGGCTGGGCGTAGCGCACGGTCGGGCGGACCACGGCCCAGCGCTGGCCCAGCTGGGCGTCGGCCAGGCGCACGTACACCGCGCTGCCGCTGGTGACGCGCAGGCGCTCTTCTTCCAGGCCGGCCACGTAGGGCAGCTGGTCGATGCTGTCGACCACGCTCAGCTGCTTCAGGAACGGCTCGACCTGGGCCAGCGGAATGGCATCGATCGGGGCTTCCTGGCGCGGGCCGGGCTTGGCAGCGACGGTCACCCGGTCCAGGTAGGCCAGGCTGAGCACGTCACCGGGATAGATCAGGTGCGGATTGGCGATCTGTGGATTGGCCTGCCAGATCTCCGGCCACAGCCAGGGCTTCTGCAGGAAACTTGCGGCGATATCCCACAACGTATCCCCTTTTCGGACCACATAGGTGTCCGGGTGCCCGCCATTCACTTCCACGGCGGTAGCATAGGCAGCCACGGTCAGCATCGCCGCGGCGACGACCGTACGAAAACGAAGCAACATAGGTGTGAAGCCCTGATTCCCCAACAGGTCCGCGCACTATAGTCCAGAAACCGGGGCGCAAGGCAAGCGTTGGAGCTAGAATCTGCGACGTATGCCGGCGTGCCGGCCCATTACCCGGAAACAGCCATGGCCCTTCTCCCCATTCTCGAGTTCCCCGATCCGCGCCTGCGTACCAAGGCCGCGTTGATCGACGCTGCTGAAGTCACCACGCCGGCCTTCCAGGAACTGATCGACAACATGTTCCAGACCATGTACGACGCGCCGGGCATCGGCCTGGCTGCCACCCAGGTGGACGTGCACAAGCGCTTCATGGTCATCGACGTCAGCGAAGAAAAGAATGAACCGCAGGTGTTCATCAACCCGGAGATCGTCGCCAAGGACGGGGGCCGGGTGTACCAGGAAGGCTGCCTGTCGGTTCCGGGCATCTTCGCTGACGTCACCCGTGCCGATACCATCACCGTGAAATACCTGGACCGCAACGGCCAGGAACAGCAGATGGAAGCCGGCGAAGTGCTGGCCACCTGCATCCAGCATGAGATGGATCACCTGGACGGCAAGCTGTTCATCGACTATCTGTCGCCGCTCAAGCGCGAGATGGTGCGCAAGAAGCTGGCCAAGCAGCGCAAGCACGTGGCGTGATCGCCAATCCGGGCCACCCTTCGGGTGGCCCGCGCCTGCGCGGCAAGCGCGGGCTGTACGGCGCCGGCCGACGGCGCCGTTTTCTTTCCTGCACGAATCCATCCTGCAAGTGGGGTAGCCATGAGGATTGTCTTTGCCGGTACGCCGGAATTCGCGGTGTCGTCGCTGCGCGCTGCGGCGCGCCACCACGAGGTCGTGGCCGTCTACACCCAGCCTGACCGCCCGGCCGGCCGTGGCCGTGGCCTGGCGCCGTCGCCGGTCAAGCTCGAAGCCGTGGCCCGTGGCATTCCGGTCCACCAGCCCGAATCTCTGAAGGATGAAGCTGCCCAGCGGCAGCTGCGCGACCTGCAGCCGGACCTGATGGTGGTGGTCGCCTACGGCCTGATCCTGCCCAAGGCGGTGCTGGCCATTCCGACCCATGGCTGCTGGAACGTGCATGCCTCGCTGCTGCCGCGCTGGCGCGGTGCCGCGCCGATCCAGCGTGCGATCCAGGCCGGCGATGCGAAGACCGGCGTCTGCCTCATGCAGATGGAGGCCGGCCTGGATACCGGCCCGGTGCTGCTGCACCAGGAGCTGCCGATCGCGGCCACCGATACCGGCGGCCAGCTGCATGACAAGCTGGCCGAGCTTGGTGCCCAGGTGTTGTCCGATGGCCTGGGCCTGCTGCGCGCGGGCATCAAGCCGATCGCGCGGCCGCAGCCGGAACAGGGCGTGACGTATGCGCACAAGCTGGACAAGGCCGAAGCCAGGCTGGACTGGGCGCAGGACGCCGGCGCGCTGGCGCGTACCGTGCGCGCGTTCAATCCGTGGCCGATCGCCGAGGCAACGCTGGCCGGCGAACGCGTGCGCATCCATGGCGCGGTGGCACTGGAGGCAGACCACGGCCAGGCGCCGGGCACGGTGCTGGCCGCCGGCCGTGATGGCATCGACATCGCCTGTGGCCAGGGCGCACTGCGCCTGCGTGTACTGCAGCGGGAAGGTGGCAAGGCGATTACTGCGGCCGACTACCTCAACGCCCGCCGCGATCTGCGCGTGGGAGCATAAGCGGTGTCGAAGCAGAACGATTTCTCCGTCGCCAAGGCGGCGCCGGGAGCGGCCACGCGCATGCTGGCCGCACGCGTGCTGGCACAGGTGTTCACCCGTGGCCGGTCGCTGAAGGCCGAACTGGCCTGGGCGCTGCCGAAGCTGGCCGACAGCCGCGACCGCGCGCTGCTGGAAGCGCTGTGCTTCGCCGTCCTGCGCCGCCGCAGTACCTATGACGCGGCGCTGCAGTCGTGGATGCAGAAGCCGCTGTCGGCGCGTGATGCCGACCTGCGCACGCTGCTGATGGTCGGGTTCGCCCAACTGGACGTGCTGGCGTTGCCGGCGCACGCGGCGTTGTCGGCCACGGTCGATGCCGCGCGTGCCCTGGGTCGTGAGCGCCAGGCGGGCCTGGTCAATGCGATCCTGCGCCGCGCGCAGCGCGAAGGTTTCCCGGAACAGCCTGCGCGCGATGCCTTCCCGGCGTGGCTGGCCGATGCCGTCGAGCGCGACTGGCCGGCCCAGGCCGAGGCGATCTTTGCCGCCAGCCTGCAGCCGGCGCCGTTGTGGTTGCGCGCCAACCGCCAGCAGGGCGGCCGCGACAAGGCACTGGCGACGCTGGCCGAAGCTGGCATTACCGCGCAAGCCAGTCCGCTCAGCGCCGACGCGTTGCGCCTGGCCTCGCCGGTTGCCGTGAATCAGCTGCCCGGCTTCGCCGAAGGCGCCATCTCGGTGCAGGACCTGTCGGCGCAGTGTGCGGCCGACGCGCTGGCCCCGGCGGCCGGTGCCCGCGTGCTGGACGCCTGTGCGGCCCCCGGTGGCAAGTCGGCGCACCTGCTGGAGCGCGACCCCGGCCTGCGCCTGCTGGCGCTGGATATCGACGCGCGCCGTCTGGCCCGTGCACGTGACACCTACGTTCGCACTGGCGTGGGCGAGCATGCGCAGACCCTGGCTGCCGATGCCAGTGATCCGGGTGCCTGGTGGGATGGCGTGCCGTTCGACGCGATCCTGCTCGATGCCCCGTGCTCGGCCACCGGCGTGATCCGGCGGCAGCCGGATGTGATGTTCCACCGACGTGCCGAGGATATCGATGCGCTGGTCGGTGTGCAGGCCCGCCTGCTGGAGGCCTGCTGGTCGATGCTGCGTCCGGGCGGCGTGCTGCTGTATGCCACCTGCTCGATCCTGCGTGCGGAGAACATCGACCAGGTGCGGGCGTTCCTGAAATGGCACCCGGACGCGGTGGCAGAGCCGCTGGATGACCGATTCGGCCTGGACTGCGAGGGAATCGCGCGCCAGCGACTGCCGGGTGACAGCGATGCTGACGGATTCTTTTACGCGCGTCTGCTAAAAACAGCCTGACCCCCGCTGACGTTCCGAGTCCCATGCTGAATTCCCGCGCGTCGCGCGAGACGTGGTTGTTCGTGGCGATGGCCCTGCTGCTGCTGGGGGCCGGGCTGGGCCTTCGTGATCCGTGGCCATCGGACGAGCCGCGCTTTGCGCTGGTGGCCAAGCAGATGGTCGACAGCGGCCACTGGCTGTTCCCGCACCGCGGTACCGAGTTGTATTCGGACAAGCCGCCGATGCTGATGTGGTGGCAGGCTACGCTGTACGGCCTGGTCGGGCAGTGGCGCGTGGCCTTCCTGCTGCCGTCGCTGCTGGCGGCACTGGGTACGCTGTGGTGCGTGGTCGACCTCGGGCGGCGGCTGTGGACACGGCGGGTGGGGCTTTACGCCGGCTGGGCGCTGCTGTTCGCGCTGCAGTTCACCTTCCAGGCGAAGAAGGCGCAGATCGATCCACTGCTGCTGCTGTTCATCACCCTGGCCAACTACGGCCTGCTGCGCCACCTGTTGCTGGGACCAGGCTGGCGCTGGTGGTGGCTGGGCTGGTTCTTCGCTGGCATCGGCGTGATCACCAAGGGCGTGGGCATGCTGGCGCTGCTGATGATCGTGCCGGCGGTGACCGCTGCGGTACTGCAATGGCCACGGGTGGCACTGCACGCGCGCGATGCCCGCTTCTGGCTGGCGCCGCTGGCCTTCCTGCTGGCGGTGTCGTTGTGGCTGGCGCCGATGCTGCTGGCCGGTTTTGCCACCGGTTCGGACGAATACCGCGCGTACATGGACGACATCCTGTTCCAGCAGACGGCGCGTCGCTATACGCACTCGTGGGACCACCACCAGCCCTGGTGGTACTTCCTGGCGATCATGCCGTCGATGTGGATCCCCGCGTTCCTGCTGCTGCCGTGGGCGCTTCCGGCTTGGTTGCGGCGGCTGCGCCGGCGCGATCCGCGCTATCTGCTGCCGCTGTCCTGGTGGTTGATGGTGGTGCTGTTCTTCTCGATCCCCGACGGCAAGCGCGATGTCTACATCCTGCCGGCGCTGCCGATGTTCTGCCTGGCGCTGGCGCCGTTGCTGCCGGGGCTGCTGAAGCGGCGCGATGTGCAGGCCGTGGTGGGAGTGTTCACCGGCCTGCTGTCACTGGGCCTGGTCCTGGCTGGCGCGATGGCGGTGCTGGGCGACCCGGCCTTCGAGCTGCGCCTGACCCACAGCCGCGGACTGGCGCCCGGCGCCGTCGACGCGCTGGCCTGGACGATCCTGGCGATGGGCGTGTGGGGCGCATTGAGCCTGCTGGCCTGCGGTCGTCGCCGGCATCTGGCGCTGGTGTCCACCCTGGCGATGGTCTGGGTGCTGTACAGCCTGGTCGGCTACCCGCTGCTGAACGATTCCAGTTCCGCCCGCGGCCTGATGCGCACGGTTGGTACACGGCTGGGCCCGGATGCCGAGCTTGGGCTGGTGGCCTGGAAGGAACAGCATCTGCTGCTGGCCGACCGCCCCGCAGCGACCTTCGGTTTCGAGTCGGACTGGGACGAGCAGCTGATTGCGGCCACGCGCTGGCAGCGGCTTGCGCCCGAACGCCGTTGGTTGCTGGTCCACGAGTACGCAATGCTGTCGTGCGTCGACCGCAGCCGCTCTGAACTGGCCGGCGTAGCCAACCGGCGGCGCTGGTGGCTGGTGCCGGCGACGGCGGTGAAGGTGCCCTGCGTGGTCACCGCAGAGGAGCGGGAACGTGAACGGCGTCTGCAGGAACATGACTAGTCCCCCCCTTCCTGCTTGTCCAGTCTGCCCAAGCGGGGTCAAAGGCAGTAAAACAGCAGGCCGGGATGGCCTGCACCGCCCCTTCCCGTTCTTTCCAGCCGATTGCAGCGATACTTCCCGACGTGCCAGCTTCACCGGACAACCTGAACCTCATGGCCGGCGATCCGCTGGGCGTTCCCGCCGGCGGACGTCAGCGGGTGGCGCATGGGCTGGCCCAACTGGGCCTGTTCTGCCTGCCGGCACTGGTGCTGACCGTGCCCATCAACCTGTTGCCGTATGGCCTGCTGCTGCTGCTGAGCACGCTGCTGGCGCCGGAGCTGCTGTGGCGCGCGCGCGGGATGGCCGGCCAGCCGGTGAAAGTGCTGGCCTGGCTGATGCTGGCGGTGCTGGCGCTCGGCCTAATGTCGGTAGTGTTGTTCGAGCAGGGCCTGCGTGACGTCGACAACCGGTCGCGGTTCGTGGTGATCCCGTGGATCGCGCTGTGGGTCTGCGCGCTGCGTCCCAACCTGCGGTGGCTCTGGTACGGATCATTGACCGGCCTGCTCGCCGCCTTCTCGATGTCACTGTGGCAGGTGCTGGGTGGCGCCCCGCGCGCAGAGTTGTTCACCAACGCCATCGTGCTGGCCGACATCGTGATGGTTTTGATGGTGCTGCTGGTGTTCTGTCGCCCGTCGCGGCGCTGGTCGCTGGTGATCCTCGGCATGGCGGCCGGCTGCGGCACCATCGTGCTGACCGGCAGCCGCGGTGTGTTCGCCGCCTTGCTGGCGCTGCTGGTGGTGCTGACGTTGAGCCTGCGCTGGCGCACCGGCGCGGCGCGCCTGTCGGTGCTGGCAGGCATGCTGGCGATCGGTGCGACCCTGCTGCTGTCGGTACCGGAACTGCGCCACCAGGTCCGCCTGAGCGAGCTGCACAGTGACGTGCAGCGGATGGAGTTGGGCGACAGTGATTCTTCCGCCGGTGCCCGCGTGGAACGCCTGCAGGTGGCCTGGGAGACCTTCCTCGACCACCCGCTGGTGGGTGTTGGCATCGGTCATTTCGACAGCGCGATGCTGCGCGTGCCGGTCTGCCGTGAGAACCCGGAAGAGTTGCGTTGCCACCTGGGGCATGCGCACAACGATGTTGCCGAATGGGCAGCGACCCAGGGCGTACCGGGCCTGCTGCTGTTGCTGGCGGTGTATGGCATCCCGCTCTGGTTGTTCGTGCGCCTGCATCGCCGCAGCGGACGGTCGACCTTCCGGGGGCCGGCCGCAGCCGGCATCATGCTGGTGATCACCTACGCACTGTGCGGCCTGACCCAGTCGATGTTCGCGCACCAGATGACAGCCAGTTTCTACGTGACCCTGGTCGGCCTGCTGACCGGCCTGTCGATCGTCGAGGGCGCGCGCCACCGGGCAATCACCGGGGCGTGATCCAGCGGCGCCCCGGACAGGGCCGGGCGATCAGGGGTTCGGCGGGTCAGCCACGGCCTGGCCGTTGCCCAGCATCCACAGCATGATGGTTTTCTGCCGCACGTAGTTGGCGCGTACGTAGGCATAGACCAGTCCATGCCAGCCGTCGCGGAAGCCGCCACGGAACAGGAAGCCGCGCCAGAACCGCCAGGCCGGCGCCAGCACCAGCTTGCCCAGCGTGGCCCGCTTGCCGCGTGCGAACTCGTGCTCGGCCATCATCCGCGCGTATTTCTCGGTCTTGGCCAGCTGTTGCTGCAAGGAGCGGTAGGGATAGTGGACCAGGTCGCCGCGCAGGGTACCGACGCTGCCGTCGACGCTGGCAGCCTCGTGGATCTCGCGCTTGCCGCGCCAGCCGCCCTGGCGGCGGTCGAACAGGCGCAACACTCGGTCCGGGTAGGCGTTGCCATGGCGCAGGAACCTGCCGAAATACTCCGACAGGCGGGCGAAACGGTAGCCGGCATGGCCGCTGAAGCCACTGTCGCGGGCCTGTTCGATGGCCGCGCGCAGTTCCGGACTGATCCGTTCGTCGGCATCCAGGCACAGTACCCAGTCGTGGCGGGCCTGCTCGACGCAGAATGCCTTCTGGCTGCGGAAACCGTCGAACCGGCGCTGCAGAACACGGGCGCCGGCAGCTTCGGCGATGGCGACGGTGGCATCGGTGGAGTACGAGTCCACCACCACGATCTCATCGCAGAACGCCAGCGAGGCCAGGCAGTCGCCGATGCGCCCGGCCTCGTTGAACGCGATAATGCACGCCGAGATGCGAGGCCGTTCGATGGGAGCGGTCGTGGAGGACATGATGGCCGGGTACCTGTTGTTTGCGACGGAGCGCTATGCGCTGCCTATTCTCGCCCCGTTGGCGCAGGCCTTGCACGCATCCGGGCAGGAGGTGGCGGCCTGGTTCGAGGACGGCGCGGCCGGCAGCAGCCTGCCGGGGGTGCCCAACGTGGGCCTGAAGCAGGCCCTGGCCCTGCGTCCGCGGGCGGTGTTCAGCGCGGCCAACTGGGTGCCGACGTTCCTTTCGGGCGCCAAGGTGCAGCTGTTCCATGGCTTCAACGTGGAGAAGCGGGACAGCGCGCGCGGCCACTTCCGGGTGCGCGGCATGTTCGACCTGTACTGCACGCAGGGGCCGGCCACCACCGCGCCGTTTCGTGAGATCGCGGCCCTGCAGGGCCACTTCGTGGTGGCCGAGACGGGCTGGCCGAAGCTGGATCCGCTGTTCCGCGACGATGGTGGCGAGAGCGCCGCGCTGCGCGCCGCCGCTGGAGGACGCCCGGTGATCCTGTTCGGTTCGACCTTCACCGAGCGCCTGAGCGCAGCGCCGCACCTGCACCCGCAGATCGCCGCCGATATCGCCGCCGGTGACCATTACTGGCTTCTCACCCTGCACCCGAAGTGCCCGCAGGACCTGTTCGAACGCTACCGCGCGCTGGCCGGCGCCAATGCCCGCTTCATCGAGCCGGAGCAGGTGATGGCCGCGCAGCGCGCCGCCGATGTGCTGGTGTCGGATACCTCGTCGATCGTTTCGGAGTTCATCGTGCAGCACAAGCCGGTGGTGACCTTCCGCAACCGCGTGCCCAAGCCACACATGATCGACTTCAATGATCCTGCGCAGCTGCAGGCGATGCTGACGCGTGCGCTGCACCCGGACGCGGCGCTGCAGGCGGAGATCGTGCGCTATGCCGATGCCATCCATCCGTACCGCGACGGCCTGTCCAGCGAGCGGGTAATCGCGGCCACCGAGGATTTCCTGTCCGGTGAAATGGGCGCGCTGCGGCGCAAGCCGTTCGGCAGCTGGATGCGTGATCTGCAGATCCGCAGGGACCTGGGCTATTGGGGCCCGTCGCAGCGGTAAGCCGAGCATTGGCTCGGCTCTAGAGTAGATCCATGCCATGCGTGGATGCGCGCCCCCGCTCGCGGTAGTGCCGGCCGCTGGCCGGCAAGCTCGGGGATGTCTGCGGTTGCCGGCCAGCGGCCGGCACTACCTACCAGCGCAGCTTGCGCCGCGCCAGCGCCGCAGCCAGCTGATCCATCACCTGCTGCGCCTGTGCCTGCGGCAGATGGTGCAGGGTCAATGCCACATCGCCATGCGCGCCGGCAGTATCCAGCTGCAGGCTGCTGGTGCCCAACAGCTTGTCCAGCGGCGAGCGCAGCAGGCGCAGGCCCTGCACCTTGTCCAGTTCGGCCCAGCGCCACCAGCGCTTCCACCAACCGCCACGCACTGCCACGTAGTGCTCGTCCAGGTGCCAGGCCATGCGTGCCATCTGCCGATGAGCGACCAGCAGCGCCACCGGCAGCCACGCCAGCACCAGCAGGCCCCATGGCCCCCAGCGCCAGTACGCGGCTGCGGCCAGCAGGGGTACCAGCAGCAGCGTTCCCAAGCACAGCCGCCACCAGCCACGCTGCGGAATGGAGTGCCATTGCGTCGGCGGCCACTGCAGCTGAGGCAACAGGTGCTGCACCAGCTGCTCGCAGCGCGTCGCCTGGGCCAGTGGTGCCAGCTCGCGCAGGGCGCGGTCCTCATCGCGCGCAGGGCCACCGGCAGCGCTGTCGATGCGCAGCTGGCGCAGGCCGAACCAGCGATGCAGGGTGGTTTCGCGCAGCGTCCAGGCCTGGATGCGGCGACGCGCGACACTGCTGCGGGTGCGGCTGAGCAGACCGGCCGAGACGGTCAGGCGGCGATCCTGCTCGCTGAGGGTAAAGCCGTGATAGCGCAGCAGGGTCAGTACCACCGACAGCACGCGCAGCGCCAGCCAGCCCAGCAGCAGTGCGGCGGCCAGCAGCAGGAAAGCGCCTGCCACGCCGGGGTGCAGGTGGCTGGCGTAACCGAAAGCCTCGCGGCCACCACGTTGGATGGCTTCGTCCATCACCGGCCGCGGCACGGTCTGGAACAGCACGCCGAAGGCGGCAACCGCCAGTGCCCAGCCCCGATTGGAGAGCAGGCCCATGCGCATCACGTCCCAGCTGGACAGGCGCAGCAGGACGTGTTCGGAGTCGGCCACGGTGACCGCAGGCGCGGGGACAGCGTCGGTGGCCTGTGGTGCCTGCCCGCGCTGGCGCACGAGACGTTCCAGCGCCAGCGCCTGGTCCAGCTTCAGCACTCGCATTTCCGCTTCGGGGCGCACGCCGCCGGCCGACTCCAGGCGCAGCTCGGCCACGCCGAACAGCCGGTGCAGCGGATTCTGCCGCACTTCCACGTTGTGGATGCGGGCGAACGGAATCTCGCGCCGGTTGCGCGCAAGCAGACCGCTGCGCACGGTGATCGCATCGCTGCCGATGCGGTAACGGTAGCTGAGGTACTGCAGCACCGAGACCAGGACCAGCGCGGCGATCGCCGACAGTGGGATCAACTGCGCCCACATCGGATCGTGGTCGCCGCGCTGACCGAATACCAGCAGTGCGACCAGCGGCAGGAAGTAGTGGCGCAGCTGCATCAGCAGCACGAACAGCCATGACCACGGGTGCAGGCGGTGGTCCTCGCCACCGGCGCGCAGTGCTGCAGGCAGAGGCGGTGGCAGGCTCACAGGGCGTCAGCGTCCTGGTCGAGCTGGTGCGAAAGGGTGTCGCGCAGACGCTCGGCGTCGGTTTCATCCAGGCCGCTCACGGTTACCGCGCTCATGCGGGTGCCGGCGGTATGCACGATCAGCGTGGCAAGTCCTGCACGGCGTTCCAGCGGGCCCCTGCGCAGGTCCAGGTGTTGTACGCGCGAAATGGGAATACGGGTTTCCAGCTGCCACATCAGGTCTCGCCGCAGGCCCAGGCCCTGTGCGTCCAGCCGCCAACGGGTGCGGACCAGGCGGCGGTGGCTGAGCCATGCGCCACATGCAGCCCCTGCCAGCAGCCCGAGGGCGGCGACCCACGCGCCGCCGGGTAGATCGAAGAACCACCATGCGGCCGCCAGCGGCAGGCCTGGCACAAACAGGCCGCCGAAAGCGCCTTCCAATGCCGCCAGCCGCGCGGCGCGGCGCGGCAGCGACTGCCACGCGTCGGCGGGCGGAGCGGTCAGGGAGATGTCGGTCACGCGGGCTCCGTCAGGTGGCAGGGCGAGCGGTGGCGGCGGTAGCCGCATCGCGCAGACGGTAGCAGGTCGGCTGCGTTACTGGGCAGCCTGGATCAGCGCATCCACGTCCAGCAGATGTCCTGCGCGATCGGCCTTGGTGCGCAGGTAGTGCTCGTTCTCGGCGGTGATCTCGCCGGTGACCGGAATGCAGTCCAGTACCTCGATGCCGGCATTGCGCAGGCGCTGTGCCTTGGTCGGGTTGTTGCTGAGCAGCGCCACGCGCGAAATGCCAAGGCCGTGCAGCATGGCCACCGCACTGCCGTAGCGGCGCTCGTCGGCGCCGAAGCCGAGCTGCGCATCGGCGTCGATGGTGTCCAGGCCGTCGTGCTGGTAGCCGTAGGCACGCATCTTGGCTGCGATGCCGGTGCCACGGCCTTCCTGGTCCAGGTACAGCAACACGCCGCCGCCCAGCTCCTTCAGCTTGCGCAGGCCGCGCCGCAGCTGGTCACCACAGTCGCACTTGAGCGAACCGAACAGGTCGCCGGTCAGGCATGAGGAGTGCACGCGCACCGGCACCACCGCCGACAGGTCCGGTTCGCCGACGATGATCGCGACCTGGTCGCGCTGGGCCACGCCGCCGCGGAACACCGCGAAGGTGGTCATGCCGACGTCGCGCAGCGGCACCGGCGAACGCGCCACCAGTTCGTAGTCGTGGGCCGCATGTGCTGCGCCTTCGGCCAGGTCGCACAGGGCCACCTCGGCGGCACCCTCGAAGGTGCGGTCATCAACGTCCAGGCGTACCGCCACCATCGCCGGCAGCAACAGGCCCAGGCGGGCCAGCTCCACCGCGCCGGCATCGAAGGCATCGCCCGCCGTCCAGCCGTCGGGCATCGGGCCCGGCTCGCGCAGGTAGCCCAGCGAGGGGAGGGCATCGAAGGCAACGCCGGCCAGCGGCAGGCGTGCGCCTTGCGGGGCCTCCACGCCGAGCACGCGGGCGCGGGTGGCGGTCAGGAACAGGTAATGCCGCTCGCGGGCGGCATTGGCGAAGGCAGCGAAGCTGCTGGCCGTGGCGCTGTCCAGCGCGATCACCGCCAGGCGCTGGCCGTGGCCATCGTGGAGCAGCACCGGGCGACCGGCGCGCAGTTCGGCCACCGCGCGCTCACAGCGGATCGCGGCCGGATCGCCGAACAGGGAAGAAGCAGCAGGCATGGCAGGATCGGGGGAGGCGGACATCGCAGTCTCTATGGGGGCGACGGCGTCGTATTCAACGTGGTGCGGCCAGTGGTCGCAGGCGGCCGTCAGTGGGGGTGTTCCTCAGTTGCGTACGGGTCTTCCTCGCCGCTGCCCGGCGGCCGCAACGTATAGCGCTTGTAGGTCCACTGGTACTGCGCCGGGTCGCGGCGGGCGATGCGCTCGATGCCGGCGTTGAGCGCGGTGGCGGCCACCTGCGGGTCCGGGTCGGCCACGGCCGGGTCGGTCGGTTCGATGTGCAGGGCGAATTGCATGCCCGGCCCGATGCGCTCGCACCAGCCGTACAGCACGGTGGCGCCGGTGCGCTCGGCCAGTCGGTTGACCAGGGTCATGGTCAGTGCCTGCACGCCGAAGAACGGCACGAACACGCCGTCGCCGGCTTTGGGCTGCTGGTCGGGCAGGATGCCGGTGGCACCGCCGTCCTTGAGCACCTTGAACAGCTGGCGCACGGCCGGACCCTCGGCGCGCACCTGCTGCACGTTCTGGCCGCCGCGCACCAGCTGCAGGAAGGCATCGCTGGCCTCGTCCTCCGGCGGCTTGTAGACGATGGCGATCTGCCCGCGCGAGGCCAGCCACTGGTTCAGCAGCTCCCAGTTGCCGAAGTGCGGCGCGGCCACGATCACGCCCTTGCCGCTGGCCAGGGCTGCGTCGTACAGGGCCTCGCCGTGGCGCTGCTTCAGATGCAGGCGCAGGTTGTCGGCCGGCCTCTGGCTCCACAGCCGCAGGGTCTCGATGGCCTGCAGCGCGGTGGAGCGCAGGAGATCGCGGTGCAGGCGGTCCCGCGCGGCACTGTCCAGGTCGGGGTAGGCCAGTTCGAGGTTGCGCCGGGTGACACGGCTCTCACGGGCGTTGAGACGGATCCAGGCCCACGCCAGGGTGCGCGCGAACGCCCGCAGCAGCGGCCAGGGCAGGCGGGCGAACAGGGTGGTGGCGCGGTGGACCAGCCGGGCTTTGCGTTGCGGATTCATCGGCGCCAGTTTAGCCAAGGGCGCTGCTATCGTGGCCGGCCCTGTTCATTGGAAGCCCAGATGCTCGTCCTGATCCAGCGTGTCAGCCAGGCTGCTGTCCATGTAGATGATGAAACCGTGGGCCAGATCGGACCAGGCCTGCTGGCGCTGGTGGGCATGGAGCCGGGCGATACCGAGGCCCAGCTGCGACGGATGGCCGAGCGCCTGCTGGGCTACCGGGTGTTCGCCGACGAGGCCGGGAAAATGAACCGGTCGCTGCGTGACACCGGCGGCGGCCTGTTGCTGGTCAGCCAGTTCACCCTGGCCGCTGACACCCGTTCGGGCATGCGGCCGAGCTTCACCAGCGCCGCAGCGCCGGAGGAGGCTGAACGCGGGTTCAATCAATTTGTCGAGATCTGCCGTGAAAATCACGCGCCAGGGGTGGAAACAGGCCGGTTTGGTGCCCATATGGTCGTCAGCCTGGTCAATGACGGTCCTGTGACCTTCCTTCTCCGGCCCTGAGCCTGCGGGACCACCGCCCGGCAGGCGGGGCCCCGGGCTGGTATAATGCTACGTTCCCTATTTCCTACCCAGCCGGTGGCGCGAGCACTACATGGCCAACGAACGTCCTGCCCAATCCGAAATCAAGCAACTGATCAGCAAGGGCCTGGAACAGGGCTACCTGACCTACGCCGAAGTCAATGACCATCTGCCGGACGACATGGTCGACCCGGAACAGATCGAAGACATCATCGGCATGATCAACGGCATGGGCATCGATGTCCATGAAGTTGCGCCGGATGTGGAAACCCTGCTTCTCAACGACGGCAACACCGGCAACCGCGAAGTCGATGACACCGCGGCCGAAGAAGCTGCCGCCGCGCTGAGCGCGCTCGACACCGAAGGTGGCCGTACCACCGACCCGGTGCGCATGTACATGCGCGAAATGGGCACCGTCGAGCTGCTGACCCGCGAAGGCGAAATCGCCATTGCCAAGCGCATCGAGGAAGGCCTCTCCCAGGTCCAGGCCGCGCTCGGCCAGTTCCCGGTGTCGGTCGAGTCGCTGCTGAACGACTACGAAGCCCACAAGGAAGGCAAGAAGCGCCTGGCCGAAGTGATCGTCGGGTTCAATGATCTGGTCGACGAAGAGCCGGCGCCGCCGGCGGTCGCTGCCGATGACAGCAGCGATGCCGACGCCGAAGGCGACGAGGACGAGGACGATGATGTCGAGGGTGGCGAGGAAGAAGCCGCACCGACCGGTCCGGACCCGGAGGAAGTCGCCGCGCGCATGCAGGCGCTGAGCGATGCCTTCAATGCGTTCAAGAAAGCCGCGACCAAGGGCGACAAGAAGAACCTGCCGCGCCTGCGCGAAGAGATGTCGGCGGTGTTCGTCACCCTGAAGCTGCCGCTGCCGCTGACCGACGTGCTGACCAAGCAGCTGCGCGACACCATGGCCGACATCAAGTCGCATGAGCGCCGTGTGCTGAACCTGGCCACCGTCACCGCGCGCATGCCGCGCAAGGACTTCATCCGTTCCTGGGAAGGCAACCAGACCAACCTGGAATGGGTGGAAGACGCACTGAAGCGCAAGCAGAAGTGGTCGTCGGCCCTGCGCGAAGTGAAGGACCAGATCATTGCCGAACAGCAGGCGACGATCGACATCGAGAAGCTGACCCAGCTGGACCTGGAAGAGCTGAAGGAAATCAGCCGTGCCATGGCCTACGGTGAAGCCAAGGCGCGCAAGGCCAAGAAGGAAATGGTCGAGGCCAACCTGCGCCTGGTGATCTCGATTGCCAAGAAGTACACCAACCGCGGCCTGCAGTTCCTGGACCTGATCCAGGAAGGCAACATCGGCCTGATGAAGGCGGTGGACAAGTTCGAATACCGCCGCGGCTACAAGTTCTCGACCTACGCCACCTGGTGGATCCGCCAGGCGATCACCCGCTCGATCGCCGACCAGGCGCGCACCATCCGTATCCCGGTGCACATGATCGAGACGATCAACAAGTTGAACCGCATTTCCCGCCAGATGCTCCAGCAGTACGGCCGCGAGGCCACGCCGGAGGAGCTGGCCAAGGAAATGGACATGCCGGAAGACAAGATCCGCAAGGTGATGAAGATCGCCAAGGAGCCGATCTCGATGGAAACCCCGATCGGTGACGACGAGGATTCCCATCTGGGCGACTTCATCGAGGACACCAACGTGGAGTCCCCGATCGAGAACACCACCAACATCAACTTGTCTGAAACCGTGCGCGACGTGCTGGCCGGCCTCACCCCGAGGGAAGCCAAGGTGCTGCGCATGCGCTTCGGCATCGACATGAACACCGACCACACGCTGGAAGAGGTCGGCAAGCAGTTCGACGTGACCCGCGAGCGCATCCGCCAGATCGAAGCGAAGGCCCTGCGCAAGCTGCGTCACCCGAGCCGCTCGGAGCAGTTGCGCAGCTTCCTGGATATCGATTGATATCCGGCGATGGCTGATGTGTTGAGAGAAACCCCGCTTCGGCGGGGTTTTTCTTTGCCACCACATCCCTGTAACGCCCCGCCAGTGCTCGGCAGGGCCATATAATTACGTAACAAATAATATAACAAAGATCCGCATCGAAGCTGGCGCTTCGTGAATATGTCCATTATTTTCAGGCTCATAGATGCAAGATCGTGCTTGCAGTCCCGTTTTTTTGATGCTAATTACGTAACAAGTTTCGTATTACGTAATGCACATGCCACGCGCTCAACGCCCACAGGTATTGGATCTGATCGCTCAGCTGGCCCCCGGCCAGCCGCTACCAGCCGCGGCGCTGGCCGAGCGTCTGGGGGTGGACCGGATGGCGCTCAGCCGGCTGGTGGCCGCCAGTGGCCCGCAGGTGGTGCGCATGGGCAGAACGCGGGCAACCGCCTATGCGCTGCGGCGGCCCACCCGGGCAGGCAGCGAATGGCCGCTGTACCGGCTGCGCGAAGATGCGACGCTGGAGGAGCTGGGGCGGGTAATTGCGCTGGTAGGAGGCGGCTTCCATGTCGACGCCGGGCCTGACTGCCCGAACCTGCGACGCGCGCCCGAAGGTGACGTTGCTGCCTTCTTTCCTGACTTACCGTGGTACCTGGATGACCTGCGACCGCAGGGATTTCTTGGTCGCAGCTTCGCCCATGGCCGTGGGCAGGCGCTCGGCCTGCCGAAGGACCTCAAGGGCTGGCAACCGGACGATGTGTTGATGGCCCTGGTAACCGCTGGCGGGACTGAAGCGGGCGATCTGCTGCTCGGTATCGCTGCTGTGGAGGCGGCGATGGAGACGTTGCAGGCGCCGATCGATCGGGTTGCGGCCGACGATCGTCTTGCACAGTATCGCGAGCGTGCGCGTGCTGCGCTGGACGGAGAGGATGTGGGCTCCTCGCCGGGTGGCGAGCAACCCAAGTTCACCGCCACCGTGGAGGTCCACGGCAGGCGCCGCTCGGTGCTGGTCAAGTTCGCGCAGCCCGATGAAGGCGCCGCCGCCCAGCGCTGGAGCGATCTGCTGGTCTGCGAACATCTGGCGCTTGAGGCCCTGCGCCAGTCCGGACAAGCCGCGGCGTGCAGTGAACTGCTGCAGTCGCCCACGCACACCTTCCTGGAAATCGAGCGCTTCGACCGCACGCCCAATCTGCTGGGGCGGCGAGGCCTGGTCTCGCTGCTGTCGCTATCGTCCGCGTTCACCGGCGAGGTCACCCCAGCGTGGCCGGTTGCAGGCGCCGAACTGCGTGATCAAGGCTGGCTGACGGCCGACACCGTGCAGGCGATGGGCCGACGCCACGCGTTCGGGCGGCTGATCGGCAACAGCGACATGCACCACGGCAACATCGCCTTCCACTTCGTTGATCGCGGCCCGCTGCCGTTGGCGCCGGTCTACGACATGCTGCCGATGTCGCTGGCGCCGTCAAAGCTGGGCGTGTTGCGCGCGGACGAGCCGCTGTCGCCGGTCGCACCGCTGGGCAGTGGTGATCTGCAGCATCTGCGCTGGGCGGCACCGGTGGCTGAAGCATTCTGGCAGTGCGTGGCTGTTGACGGGCGGATCCAGTCGCCAGCAATGCGGTCATTGGCGGGGGCGAACGCCGAGCGGGTGCGGGAGATGGGCGCGCGGTTTGGGTGAGCCAGCTGTTGCGCAAGCCTGGGCGCGCGGCGTTGCGCAGCGATGGCTGAGGGTTTTCCAGTGTGTCTTGGCGCCGGCGGGTAGCCGGTTGAGCGCAGGCTCCACTACACTGTGGCGCTGCGCCGGGCCTATAGCTCAACGGTTAGAGCAGGGGACTCATAATCCCTTGGTTCCAGGTTCGAATCCTGGTGGGCCCACCACATTGACGTCCAGCGAAGTCCAGAGACGACGCCCCGATGGCGTCTGGCTGGTGCGTCAGGGGCGCCAAGGGCAGCACCTTGCGGCGATGCCCTTTCATTGTGGTGCCCTCAGGATCGTGGCAGATTCTCGATAGGACCAACGCGACCGGGCGGCGGCGGCTGACAGTTGCCGAAGCACCCGCCACCACCGGGGAACCAGCCGCCGATCCCGCCACCACCGCCAGTGCTGCCACCACCACCACCGCCAGACGGGGGCGTCGAGGCGAAGCTGTCCTCGGTGCCGCCTGACTCTTCTGCCGACTTCCCGCACGGCTTGCTGACGGTGATCATGCTTGAGCCGGTCATCATCATGATTTTTGTTTTGTACATGACGTTGCCGACGAAGGACGTGTTGCGCCATGCATCCGCACCGAACGTCCTTTCAGCGGTCTCATCCAGCTTCTTCAGGAATGCCCGGTTGGGCGCATCTGCGGATGAGGCACCGGCTTGCTTGGCCGCCGCGATATCCTTCAGGTCGACCGATATCGAGAACGGGAGCATTGGAAGAACGGTGCAGGCCAGAGCAACACCGGTAACGGTGAAAGCAGCGGTGGCCAGGACGAATTTACTTGCAGGTTTCATTGCCATCCTTGCGAGTTGTCAACGGGGAACGGGCGGTAATCGGGAACGAACGGGACGCCGGTTCGTTCCTGGTAGAGCTGGTTGAATGTGGCATTCAGACGAAGCGCTTCGGCCTCCCCCTGCATCCGCTCTTCGATAGTGAGCGGTGCAGAGAACATGATTTCCCTGCCAAGCGCGGCGGAAGGGTCTGCGCGCATCTCCAGGACGCGCGAAACCGCGTATGCGTTGATGTTTCCCGCTCGACCGGTGGATGCGAAATGAGTCGCAAGCAGTTGCAGTGCAAAGTAGTTGCCGTCCACTGCGGACGACATCATCCGGTCCAAGGCGGTTCGATCGGGCAGCTTTCGCGAGTCCAGCATGGTGCGCGCAAGCTTGTCGCCGCCGTGGGCGGCTTGTTCCAGCAACGCATCGGGCGCGCTGGAATAGGAAGCCCACTGCGCGGTATTCGGATAGCCGTGTTCATCCAGCCAGCGTTGCTCCTCGCGGCTACGCCCATCAAATGGATCATCGTCCTTGGGTTCCATTCCATCGCGATTCTGCGGAACACCAGGAAACAGCATGCTCGTGCTGTTGGCAGGCCGTAACGCGGGTGACGCAGCCGAGGGTGTCGGCGCAGAAGGATCCTTGCGCTGCCCGCCCGCCTGTTCAACGTTCGGTGCCGTTTGCGAGGACTGTGGCGTGGGGCGAAGGAGGAGAAGGGCCGCCACCGCTCCCGTGGCGAGTACGGCAACGACGAGTGCTGCAGCGAATTTCTGCGATGAACTTCTGTATTCCATGAGGGTGGTGCAGTTTCCTTGCGATTAACACTGGGTCGGGTAGGCGACGCAACAACGTTGGAGCTGCTCGCGCAACTGAAACGGAGTGCATGCAAGTCCCCAGAGATGGACTCGATCGTCTTGTGCACATCTGCATCGCCCGCAGAGAACGGAAAAGTGGTGCAGCCTCCCCCGGTCCGCCTTGGTTTGTATTCAGTCCTTGTTTACGTTCTGGTCCTTCACGCGCTTCGGACCCGGTGCCGAGCCGTTGCACATCACCGACGACTGGTCACGACCAGAGCTCCGGGCACCGCCACAGGCCTATTGGAGCGAGTGCCGCGCCTTTGTTGCGGCGCAGGGAATCCGCTTGCCGCTCTCTCCGGGCTGAGGCCTGCGCAGCCGGCGAAGGTGCAGCACTGTCGATCACCGCACTCTGTGCCGAATGACACATGCCCCGCCATTTCTGCTGGCGGGAAGATGGCGGCATCCCGAAGTGGAGTGATCTGATGCCTGGTACGCTCAGTCGTCGCGCCTTCCTGGCCAACGCTGCTGCCGTTCCGGCGGCCACGCTCATGGCCACCGGCGTTGCTGCGGTGGCGCAGCCAACCGTCACCACCGGGAGCCTGATCGACGCGGAACGCGGCGTGATCCGCTCGGCCATGGACGGCAGCGGCATCGGTGCCGCTGCCGTCTGCCTGGTCGAAGGCGGGCAGGTGCGCTGGACTGAAGGCTTCGGTCACGTATCAGGCCAGGGCAGCGCGGCCGTAGACGCCAGCACGATGTTCAGCATCCAGTCCACCTCGAAGAATTTCGCGGCGGTGGCGGTGCTGTTGGCCGTGCAGGACGGCATCCTTGATCTGGACGCGCCCATTACCCGCTATCTGCCGTCGTTCACGGTGCGCAGCCGCTTCGAGCATGATCCACAGGAGCGCATCAGCCTGCGCCTGCTGCTTGCCAATCGCGCGGGATTCACGCACGAGGCGCCACTGGGCAACAACTACGAACCGGCGTCGCCGGGCTTTGATGCGCACGTCCGCAGCATCTCGCAGACATGGCTGCGCTTTCCAGTGGGTACGCGCTATCGCTACTCCAACCTGGGCTTCGACCTTGCCGGTCATGTCATTGAGCAGGTTGCGGGCATCAGCTATCCGGCCTGGCTGCAGCGCCGGATCTTCGAGCCGCTGGGAATGCACGACAGTACGGCCGATGCCTCGATCTACCTGGCAAGCAAGGGGCGGGCACTGGGAACCCAGGAAGGCCATGCGCAGGTACCGCCGGTGACGCCGCTGGTGGTGTCGGGAGGCGTCTGGACCAGTGCCGCCGACATGGCGAAGTATCTTGGCTTCCTGCTCGGTAGCGGTCGATCCGGTGCGCAGCAACTGCTCGAGCCTCACCTTTGGGACGAGATGCATGGTTTCGGCCTGGGCGGTGACTACGGGCTCGGTGTAATGCGCAGCGAACGCCTCTACGGCAGTACATCGGTGAGGCTGCTGCACCACCGCGGCGGGGGCTTCGGGTTCGGGTGCGTGTTCACCTACTGCAGGCAGGCAAACGCTGGATTTGCCGCGATGTTCAATCGCGCGACGTCTGCGGGGTACGGCATTGGCGAGCGTCTGCTCGATCAGCTGTTGTCGGCGCGTTTCGGGCCTCGTCAGCCGCGTGTGCCCCTGTCTTCCCTGGCGCCGATCAGGTTGATCCAGGACCAGGTGCAGCGGATGGCGGGAAGCTGGATCGGGCGCAGCGGCAAGGCGAAGATCGTGGTTGCCGGAAGCGGTGAACTGCAACTGCATCGTGGGGCGCAAGCTGTGGGCGGCCGTTTTGCGGCCATCGACGGCGACCAAGTGATCACCGTGGACACCGATGGAGAAGTTGCGACGTACCGCTACCATGCGGCGACGGACATGCTGCCGGCGCACCTGGAATGCAGCAACGGCGAGGACGGCCTGGACCAGAACGATCCCATCGATGGGCCCACGGGGCCGCAGGCGCCCCATTGGCAACCCTGGCTGGGGCGCTATCGCATCGACCAGTGGGGAAAACCGTCGATGTCCGTTGTGCTGGAGCAGCGACAGGGCTGGCTGTACATCGATGGCATCCGCCTGGTCACCGAAGTGGAGCCAGGCTTGTTGTTCACCAGCGATGGCGAAGCGGTGGATTTCCGCAGCTCCCAGCCGACATGGCGAAACCTGCGTCTGCAGCGCGTCCCGCCCGTGGGCCAGGGGTGATGGCGGCATGCAGCCTGCTTATCCGCGCCGCCCACGCCCATCAATACTGTAGCGCCCGGCTCCGGTGCAGGCCAGCAGCAGGAAGCCACCGGCCAGGCCCAGGTTCTTCAGGAACATGATCTGCTGGGTCTGATCGGCGAAGTTGTGGTGGAAGATGAAAGCGGTGACCAGGCTGAAACCTGCCAGTACGACCGCCACCAGCCGGGTCTGGAAGCCGAGCAGGATGCACAGGCCGCTGCCGATTTCGAAAGCGATGGTCGGCCAGAGCAGGATGCCGGGAACTCCCATTGCCTCCATGTAGCCCTGGGTACCACTGAGATCACCGAGCTTGCCCAGCCCGGAGACCAGGAACAGGGCCATCAGCAGGATGCGTGCAAGCAGGTAGGCGAGCGAATGCGATGAAGTGCTCACGTCGAGGTCCTCGGAGATGGCCGACGCAGGCGATCGGAGCCCACCGGCGGTGAAGCCCGTGTCTACGCGCCGGGCAGGGCGCCTTGACAGCTGCCGCGCTGCAGTAGACCTTTCCCGCATGACGATCGATATTGAATCGCTCAGCCTTCGCGAGCTGGGTGCCCTGGTGGTTGCCGCTGAACGGCGGAAACAGCTGATTTCCAGCCGCCGTCCGGCCAGTGCGGTGCGCCGGATGCTGAAGGCCGCCGCCGCCGAAGCCGGATACACCATCGAAGAACTCTTTGGCGGCCAAGCCTCGGAAACACCTGCGCCCGCCCGCAAACCCGCCCGCCGTAAATCCGGCAAAGTCGCGCCCAAGTATCGCGACCCGGAATACAAGCGCCTGACCTGGACCGGTCGCGGGCGCATGCCGCGCTGGTTGGCGTCCAAGGTGTCGATGGGCCACAAGGTCACCGATTTCCTGATTCCTGGCTTGGCCAGGCCGACCGCTGGCAAGACCAGCACCATCGGCAAGCGGACCGTCATCAAGAAGGGATGAGGCTGCAGCACTGCTACCCTGCCTAGGTCTTTCAACCAAGGAGCACGGGATGGCACACGAGAGTGGCATGATGATCACGCCGAAAGTCCTGCACGCCGCGGCAGGCGCGGCCGTGCTGGTCAGCCTGCTGGCCTGGGCGGTGGAATGGAGCGGGATGGCCTATGTCTGCCCGTACTGCCGCGTGCAGCGCACGGTCATCGGCGTGCTCGGCCTGCTCACGCTGTTCGCGCGCCCGGGGAGCCTCATCGTGCCTTGGTTGTCGTACACAGCCGGTGGCTTCGCGTTCGTGGTCGCAGCGATGCAGCACTTCAACGGCTGGAAGCGCATTTCCGCCGGTGATTTCAGTTTCAACGCGCAGTGGTACATCGATCCGTGGCTGCTGTCCGGCTGCGCGATGCTGATCCTGGTGGCGCAGCTGATGCTGGTGCAGGCCGCCTGCCGGCGCAGCTTGCGCTGAGTATTTCCACGCATGGCGCGGAACTACCCGTTCTGGAATACCGCCAGCTGCGCAGCAAACGCGCGCTGATAGGCGGGACGCTGCGTTGCCCGTGCCACATAGGCCACCAGCAGCGGATACTCGTCAAGCAGCCCGCTGCTCTTCAGGCGCAGCAGCACCGAAACCATCATCAGGTCGCCCACGCTGAAATCGCCGTCCAGCCACGGCGCGTTGGCCAGCCATGTTGACAGTTGCGCCAATCGCGCCCGAACCCGCTCATCCAGCATCGGCAGCCGCTGTGCGTACCACGGCTGCTCGCGCTCCAGCACCCAGGCCATGGAGCGCTCGACGATCGGCGGCTCTACCGTGTTCAGTGCGGCAAACAGCCACATGGCCGCGCGCATGCGGGCATCCGGATCAACCGGGAGCAGGCCGGAATGTTGTTCGGCCAGGTGCAGGACGATCGCGCCGGATTCAAACAGGACCTGGTGGCCCTCCTGCCAGGTAGGAATCTGCCCGAACGGATTGCGTGCCAGGTGCGCGGGCTGCTTCAGCTCGGCAAAGCTGAGCAGCCGCACGTCATAGGGCACGTCCAGCTCTTCCAGCGCCCAGCGAACGCGCATGTCACGGGCCAGGCCCTGGCCGCGGTCGGGAGAGGTGGCGAAGGCGGTGAGGATGGCGGTCATGGCAGCAGTCCGCGTGGTGAGGGAAGGGCTTTGATGATCTGACGAGCGGGCGTCCCGGAAATCGACATCGATGGCGGCGCCCTGCACGTCACCTGCACGCGTCCTGCACGCACGTACCGCCGCCGATCCATCAGTCTGCCGGGGTCATCCGCAGAGACAGGTAGCAGGCATGAATACCCCCGGAAAACCGAAGCCCAGTTGGCGCCAGAGAAACGTACTGATGGGAGCGCTCGCCGCGGTCGTGGTGATCGTGCTGATCATCCTGTTCGTTCCCTGGTGAGGCTGGCCAGCACCGCTCGATGTGAGCCACGCGCCACTGTGGCGTGAAGCAGTCAGTGCGGGTTGGGTGAAGTGATGTGCATATCAATCGCTGCTCACCCGCGAACCACACGAGCATGTCCACAGTGGATCCGCAGGCAGCGCAGTCGAGGCTGCTTTTCTCCCCCTGAAACGAAGATACAGGAGCAAGGCCATGAGCACCCAGTCCACCATCGAACACCGCCTCAACGACCTGATCGAGATCGCCCGCGACGGCAAGTCGTTCTACGAAGAGGCCGCAACCAAGGTGAAGGATGCCGAGCTGTCGGCCTTGTTCACCCGTATCGCCGGCGTCAAGGGCCGCATCGTCGCGGCGCTGAGCGGTTCGGTGGCTGCCAGCGGCGGCAAGCCGGCCGAGCATGGCACCGTGGTGGGTTCGATGCAGCAGTTCTACGGCAAGGTCCGCGCCGCGTTCGGAGATACCAACTATGGCTACGTGGCCGAGCTGGAAGAGTCCGAGGATCGCCTGCTGGGCGCGTTCAAGGATGTGCTGAAGGACAATGAACTGCCGCCGGCGGTGCGCCAGGAAGTCACTCAGCTGTTGCCCGAAGTGCAGGAGTGCCACAACGTGATGCGCGCGCGCAAGCATGCGATGAAGGCGGCCTGACGATCAGCGGCGGCCCACTCCCCAGGGTCGCCGCGGCCGGGGCGGCACCGCTGCCCCGGCCACCCTGAACCGGTCGCTGTTACACTTGCACCGGTTCCGCACCGCCAACGATCAACACCATGAGCAACGGGAACGGTCCGCAGACAGTTCGCTGAGCCGCAACAACGATGCAGACGTTGTTGCGGTGATCATCCCTGCGATGCACGCGAAGTGGATGGATCGCCGCCGGATCACTCCGGGCGGAGACTCCCCATGCTCAATCGAAAGGCCCCGCGTTGGGCCCACCCGTTGCCGTCGGCCATTGTGCTGATGGCGCCGTTCGACCTCCTGGCCTCGCTGGCCATGGATATCTATCTTCCTGTGGTGCCGGTGATGCCGCAGGCACTGCAGACATCCCCGACGCTGGTGCAGCTCACGTTGAGCAGTTACCTGCTGGCGCTCGGGCTGGGCCAGTTGCTGTTTGGCCCATTGTCCGACCGCATCGGGCGACGCCCGGTCCTGTTGCTGGGGGCGTTGCTGTTCGCGCTTTCGTCGTTTGCGCTGGCCTTGTCCGGCAGCGGCGCTGCTTTTCTGGCCTGGCGAACCGTACAGGCGGTGGGAGCGTCGGCGGCATTGGTGGCGACCTTCGCCACGGTCCGTGACGTCTATGCCGATACACCCGAAGGCGCCTCGCTGTACGGGTTGTTCGCTTCGATGCTGGCCTTCGTGCCGGCGCTGGGGCCTGTTCTGGGCGCACTGCTGGCTGGTGCCGTCGGCTGGCGCGCGATCTTCGTTCTGCTCGGCGTACTGGGCACGATCGCCGGCCTGCGCGCGGTGCGGCATTGGCACGAAACCCGCCCGCAGTGCCATGACGGGGCGCGACCGGCGGCACGACGCATCCTCGGCAGCGGCGCGTTCTGGGTCTACACGCTGGGCTTCAGCGCGGGCATGGGCACATTCTTCGTGTTCTTCTCAGTCGCGCCCCGGTTGCTGGTCGGGCGCATGCAGTACTCGCCGCTGTCGTTCAGCCTGGCCTTCGCGACGGTGGCACTGGTGATGATCGTCACGGCGCGGATGGCGAACGCGTGCATTGGGCGCTGGAACGTGCGCGGTACCTTCCTGCGCGGCCTGTGGGTGATGGTGGCCGGGGCGCTGCTGATAGCGTCGGCCGCCGCGTGGCGTCCCTCGTTGATCGGCGTGGTGCTGCCCATGTGGGGCATCGCGGTGGGGCTGGTGATGGTGGTTTCAGTGGCTGCCAACGGTGCGCTGCGTGATTTCGCCGATGCGTCGGGTGCGGCAGTGGCCCTGTACTACGCAGTGCAGAGCCTTATCGTGGCAGGCATCGGCACGCTGGTGATCCTTGTGCTACCCGGCGATACCGTGTGGCCGCTGGTGGCCTATGGGTTGCTGCTGCCACTTGCCAGCCTGGCAGGTGCCGCCGCCCTGCGCCGTCGCGCATAGCGCTGGGGGTGGGCAAAAAAGGGGCGGCCGCAAGGCCGCCCCAACCCGTCAAGAGAACACGTGTTTAGAAGCGGATGGACCAGCGAGCACTGGCCCCATGGTCGCGGCTTTCACTGCCGAACTGGCCGCTGTAGCCCAGCTCCAGCTGCTGCCGCGGCGTCAGCCACGCCGACAGGCCCAGCTCGGCCACGACAGCGTTCTCGGCAATCGGTGCGCCTTCGACTGCAAAGGGCGTGCTGCTGTTGGCAAAGGCCAGGTTGGCCACCTGGCTGCGGTCTCCGAAGGCGCGGCGATAGCCCAGACCACCGCGCAGATGCAGCCAGCTGTCCTGCTGGAATGATGCCTTCAGGCCCTTGTCGAAGCGCAGCCCTGCGGTAGCGGTGGTGGTGCCGGTGTCGTCCACCTCGCCGTGCAGCGCCGCCGCGCCACCGCGCTCGTTGATCTGCTTGAGGTCCACTTCCACGCGAGCCACCTGCAGGTAGGGCTCCAACCCGCCTTCCGCGTTGCCGAAGCGATAGCCCGCTTCGATGAACGCTTGGCGCGCATGCGCGTTGTAGCGCGCGCTCAGGCTGTCACTGAAGCCGGCGAAGCCGACATCGCGCGTGCTCTTCACCTTGTGCTTGCTCCATGCCACGCCACCGCGCAGGCCGAAGCCGCCCCAGGCGTGGCTGGCATAGGCGCCGACGTGCGTGTTGTCGATCTTCGACTTGGCACGGCGCTCCAGCTGCTTCACGTCGGTGCGGCCGGTACCGGCCAGCACGCCGACCTGCCAGCCATCGAACTCGCGGTCGATGCCCACCAGCAGGCCATTGCTGTTGGCATCGGTGCGCGCGGTGTTGCTGTTGCCATCCAGCCTGCTGTTGCCGCCCAGTGCCTGCACCCAGGCACCGGTGGCGTCACCCGTATCGGATCCCGGTGCGGTTGCGCCGGCACGGCGTGACAACGCAGCGTCACGGACATGACGGCTGCCTTCCACCAGCGCCAGCGAGGTGGCTGCGTGCAGCTCGCCGCTGAGGCCATCGAGTACGGCACCGACCTGCTGCGGGAACAGCTGTGTCAGCGGCTTGGGCAGGCCCTGGTTGATCGCCAGGCCATCGGCCGCCGCCGCAACCGCATGCTGGTTGGGCGTAGTGGCCGCACTGGCCAGCGATGCACCACGGGCCACGTCGATGCGTGCTCCGTTGGCACCGTACGCCAGGCTGAACTGCAGGAACGGCGAGAACGCGCTGAAGTCGGTCTTCGCGAACTGCCCGTTGAGACCGCCGTCGGCGCGGATGAAATTGAACTGCTCGCCGAGGTAATAGGTGCCCGGCTCCGGCAGCGCGAGCAGGGTACCGCCCAGGGTGGCGGTGCCGGTCACGTGCAACTGGTCACTGCGCCCGCCTGGAGCAAGTTCGGCGGCATAGACGCCGGTTGCGCCCTGCACGTAGTTACCGTTGATGGTCAGCGTGCCGATTGAATTGCCGGGCGCGATGATGCCGTCGACTTGGGTGGTGCCGAGCGTACCGACACCCTTCAGCAGGCCGTTGGCACCGACCGTGGTGGTGCCGCCGGTCTGCGTGCCGTTGAAGGACACCACGCCGCCGTTGACGCTCAGGTTGCTGTCCTTCAGCACGGCGCTGGCGCTGACCGTACTCACGCCACCGGTAGTGGTCAGTGCGGTGGAGAACAGGCTGCCGTTGAGCAGGAACTGGCCGCCCTGCACTTCGACCGCCGCGGTAAGCGCGTTGGCGCCGTTCAGTTCCAGCGTACCGTCCTGCAGTACCGCGCCGTTGAAGCTGTTGTCACCGCTCAGGCGCAACCAGCCGATGCCGGACTTGGTCAGCTTGCCGGGGCCGCCGATGTCATTGGTCCAGTCATCCCAGGCATCGCCTTCCCACACCTTCAGGCCACCGGCCTTCTGGTTCATCACCACGTTGGTGTCCACGCGCAGCGAGCCGTAGCCTTCGATGGCCTTGCGCAGGTCCATCAGTCCCCAGCCGTAGATCTCGTCGATGCCGGGTGCGCCAAGATCACGCGCGGTGGTCAGCAGCACGTCGCGGACCTGCGCGCTGTCCAGATAGGGGAAGCGTTCGAACAACAGGCCCAGCGCACCGGTGACGTGCGGTGCAGCCATCGACGTGCCGCTGAGCAGCCCGTAGCTGTAGGTTGGCACGCGCTGGGTGACGTCGAGCGACAGGTTGCCGTTGGCATCAACGCCCAACGACGCCGCAACGGCGGAGTCATCGCCGTAGACCGTGGAGTTGATGTTGGAACCCGGGGCCGCCAGGCACCAGTTGGCGCTGAGCCCGCACTTGTTGGAGGTCAGGCTGAGGGTGAAATCCTGTCCAACGTTGACGACGCTGAGCCAGTATTTTTCGATGTCGGCGAAGGCACGCGGCAGGGTGGCGTACATGCCGGCGATCGGGCTGGCCGATACAGGAGCCGCAGCACCGCGCGCCGGCGAATTGCCTGCCGCCCAGACCTGGATCATTCCCCTGGCGCGTGATCCGTCTGCATAAGTGGCAAGGTAGTCGCGATAATCGGGATCGTTGTAGATCCGGTCCATCAGCACCGCATCGGGTTCCTTGCTCAGGCCCCAGCTGTGGTTGACCGCGCGCACGCCCTGGGCATTCATCTGCGCATACATGTCGACCACGGCGGACGAATCCGGCCCGACGCTGCCCAGCGAGACTACCGAATACCCGGTCGCCGTACGCTGCCATTCGCTGGCGCTGTTGAAGAACAGGCGGGCCACACTGAGATCGGCGCCGAAGGCCACGCCATGCATGCCGTTGCCATCACGGTTGGCAGCGATGGTGCCGGCAACATGGGTGCCGTGCACTTCGTAGCCGATACCGGGCTGTACATAGGGCCCCGCCAGGATCAGATCGCGGATGTTCTGCGGGACGTTTGCGTTGAACCCGACGTAGCTGACCTGCACGTCGTCGCCGTCACTTGAGAAGCAGGCACCCGGGCCAGTGAGCTGTGCAGTGTTGGTGCAGCGCGTGCCATCGGCGAGCACGTCGGCGATGTGGATGCTGCGATGGTTCTTGCCAGCGAATTCCGGATGGTCCAGGCCGGTGCCACTGTCGAACACGCCAAGGCGGATGCCGGTGCCCGTCAGGCCACGCGCATAGGCGTCGTCGGCGTGGGTCGCCGCCAGGCCCCAGTCGGCGTTGAATTCCTCCGTGCGCCAACTGGCCGGATCACCTGCGTTACCGAGGAGCGACGTGCTGCTGGCTGCTGCCGTGGGTGTTGCGGCCGCTGCGTTGGCGCCGGCCGACGCGCTCGCCATCGACGTGGGCTGCGCCCATGCCGCCTGCAGTTGGCGCTGCTGCTGCCAAGCGTCGAGTGACTCGCTGGCCATGGCGGGAAGCGCTGCAGCCAGCAACAGCGAACTGGCCACGGCCAACGCCAGGCGGCTGTGCAGCGGGAAGCGGGAGTGGGACGAACAGCCGTGCTGCGGGTGATTCATCGGACAACATTCCTTGGTTGACGGACAACAACGCCGTTAACCCCGCAGCGCGCCAATCACCCCCAGTAGTGTGAAGGAATTTTTATGAACGCGTTAAGGTGGCGTGACGCCGGTGTTCACGTTGCCTCGCGGCTCCCCCGCTACCGTGAGCCGGCCTGGGCTCACCAGGCTTATCAGGGAGTGATGGTGATGCGTACTGTCAGGAAAGTGATCGTGGCGGCGCTGTTCGCGCTGGCGTGTACCGGTTCGGTGGCGGTGGCGGGCCCTGTCGAGCCTTGCGACGCGCCCTGCTGGCGGGCCTACCAGATGTGCCTGGCCAGTGGGGCCGACGCTGGGGAATGCCAGCAGGCGTACAATACCTGCGTGGTCGATCTGTGCATGGGCGTGTGAGTCGCGCCGATTGAGCCGTGTGGGAGCCCCGTCACTGACGGGGCTCTTCTGTTTCCGTGGAAGGTCGGGCAGTCTGGATGGGCCTTGTCCAACGGAAGCATGCCATGGCCGTCAAACGCGTCGTCGCCAACATCGCCACGGCTGAGCCGGAACGGGCCGCTGCCTTCTATGGCGAGCTGCTTGGCATGCCCGTGGTGATGGACCATGGCTGGATCGTCACCCATGGCGGGCAGGGCAGTGCGCTGGGGCAGGTCAGCTTTGCCAGTGAAGGCGGTTCCGGCACTGCGGTGCCGGACCTGTCGATCGAGGTGGACGACCTGCAGCAGGTGCTGGAGCGCATGCGTAAGGCCGGCATCGCGCTGGAGTATGGGCCGGTCGATGAACCCTGGGGCGTGCGCCGCTTCTTTGTCCGCGATCCATTCGGGCGGCTGTTGAACATCCTCGTGCACACCTGAGCAGGACGGTTCCAACGCCGCCTGCTACCCCGTGACAGGCCGACCTTGCGTGGCAATCGACATCACAGGGGCTGGCAGGACACGCGCGTGCGCTCATCGCGCAACCGGGCGCAATGCACGCCGCGCCGCGGATGCTTACGTGGTACCGCAGTGGCACGGCCGTCGGCGTCGGCTGGGCGATGGCATCGGCCGGTACCCTGGCCCAGCTTGTGGCTGCAGGATGGCACCGCCGACGGGAAACGGCCTGGCCGCGTGATGATCACTTCTGCTGGCGGTGCGGAGCCTCTCCACCATGCTCGATCTGCTGCTGCTGCTGCTGCTGCTGGCGCGCGTTGGCGTGGCGCGCGTGCCCACCCTCGCGCCCGATCGCGGCCATGTGCTGCCGATCACGGCTGATCGCCTCGCCGCCCTTGCGGCCTGCCGCACGTGCCTCATCGCGGCTGAACTCATGCGCATTGCCGGAGGCATGCGCCGCACGTCCGCCTTTGGCAGCGATCGCGCGCTGCTTGGCCTGGTCCATCGAGGCGAAGCCCCGGTTGGAGCGGTGATTCTGCTCAGTCATGGGAAGTATCCTTCTGCATGGGCGGCGCCGTGGTCGGCGACAGCGCCAATGCTTGGCCAGTGCGTGCTAAGCCGAGGTCGCCATCCCCGCCGTGGTCTTCACCCGGCATGCGCACGTGGTTGATGAGTCCTCCATTCAGGCGAATGCCAGGACCACCACCACCGGCGAACACGCGGGGTGTCGCCGACGCACTGCATCAGCGCAGGCGGGCGTCGCGCAGGCGTTGCGCGAACGGTCGTTGCTCCAGCACCTTCAATGCCTCACGCAGCACCTGTTCCAACGACTGTCCAAGATCGGCGTCGAGACTGCGGGCCGCTAGCTCCGTAGCCTGCCACTGCGCCTGCAGCGCCGGCAATGCCTGCAGGGCGTGCGGGCTCAACTGCAGGATGCGTTCGCGGCTGTCCTCGCCCACCGCAGCGTGCAGCCAGCCGTCGTGCACCATCGCTGAAACCGTCTGGCTGAGCGCGGAGTGGCTGAGCCCGCAGGCCAGTGCCAGATCCTTGATGCGGCAGGGGCCCTGCACCATCAGCGTGCGCAGCACCGGGGTGTAGCGCGGCCGGTAGTCCAGTTGCAGATCCCGGTAGGCCTGCTCGACCGCCGGGTCGAGCTGGTCGAGCAGGGCACGCAGCAGCGTTCCCAGAGTTGCGCGTTGGAGATCCATGATGACAATGATATATAAGCACTTATATATCATCAAGGCGACGGAGGCGATCATGACGGTTTCGTGGATGCTTGGCGCGTTGCTGGCGGCCGCCTGCCCGGCGCAGGACGCCGTGCTGCAGGCAGCGGCCACGGCGATAGAGGCGCAGTACCTGGATGCGGCCGAAGGCGCACGCATTGCCGAAGCCGTGCGCGGCTGGTCCACCCAGCAGCGCTATGTGGACAGCTGCTCGGATCCGAAGGCTTTCAGCGCACGCCTGAACCAGGACCTGGACACGTTCGATGGCCACTTCCATGTAGAGCGCGTGGACGCAACGGCCGGCCAGGACGACTGGCTGATGGCATGGCGCGCGGATGCGCGCAGCAATGGCGCTGGCGTGCGCGAGGTACGGGTGCTGGAGGGCAACATCGGTTACCTGCGGCTGAGTACATTCTATCCGCTGGATCTGGCCCGGCCGAAACTCGCCGCCGCCCTCGAGCTGCTGGCCGACACCGATGGCCTGGTGCTGGATCTGCGCCAGAACGGCGGCGGGGATGACGGCAGTGCCGACCTGCTGGTGCGCACGCTGTTGGACGCGAAGATCGACGCGGTGCAGCAGTTGGACCAGCGCGGGCGGCGCACGCTGGTACCACTGCCGCCGGCAAGCCTGCCCACTTACCTGAAGCCGCTGGTCGTGCTGATCGATCGCCGCACCGCGTCGGCTGCCGAGTTCGTCGCCTACTCGCTGCAGGCGCTGGGCCGTGCACGCATTGTCGGCACGCGCAGCGGCGGCGCTGCACACATGATCGATGATCCTGTGCTGCTGCCGGATGGCTATCAGATCAGCATTCCCGATCGGCAGCCGATCAATCTACATACCGGAACCAACTGGGAACGCACCGGTGTCACGCCCGACGCGGCAGGCGGTGACGATCCGCTGTTCGTCGCGCGGCAGCTGCTGGCCCGATCGGCCTCGCGGGAATGAACGCACAATTGCAATTGCGCCCTATCGCAGACGACATGCAGCGTGCCTAGAATCGAAGCATCCCGGTAGTTCCCGGGCGCTTCGAGTGAATGGACTCAATGAAGATTCTGCTGACCGGCAGTTCCGGGCGGATCGGGCGCGCGATCTTCGGCGCATTGGCGGCCTCCCACGAAGTGGTGGGGCTGGATCGCAGCCCATTCGCCACCACCCGCATCATTGCCGATGTCACCGATCACCAGGCTGTCGCACGGGCGGTGCAGGGCGTTGACGCCGTGATCCATACCGCCGCCCTGCACGCACCCCATGTCGGCCTGGTGCCGGACGGGGTGTTCCACCAGATCAACGTGGAGGCGACCGCGCACCTGCTGCAGGCCGCACGCGAAGCCGGGGCGCGGCGATTCGTGCTGACCAGTACAACCGCGCTGTACGGCCACGCCGTGGTCGCCGGTGGCTGCCGTTGGATCGATGAAGACACCGAGCCGTTGCCGCGCACGATCTACCACCGCACCAAGCTGCAGGCCGAAGCACTGGCCGAAGCCGCTGCGGCGCCGGCCTTCAGCGTGCGCGTGCTGCGCATGGCCCGCTGCTTCCCCGAGCCGCCCGAACGCATGGCGATGTTCCGCCTGCACCGCGGTATCGACGCACGTGATGTAGCCAGCGCGCATGCTGCACTGCTGCTGGACGAAGGCGCCGCTTTCGCGCGTTACATCGCGTGCGCTCCGACGCCGTTCCGGCGTGAGGATTGCCTGGAGCTGGCCACCCACCCGCGCAGCGTGCTGGCACGCCGCGCGCCACAGCTGCTGGCCGAGTTCGAACGACGGGGCTGGCCGCTGCCGTTGAGCATCGATCGCGTCTACGACAGTGCCCGCCTGCGCAGCGTGCTGGGCTGGCAGCCGCGCTTCGGCCCGGACGACGTGCTGCAGCAGTACGCCGCCGGCAGCATTGAGGTGCTGCCAAGGGCGGAGTGGATCAAGGATCGGGTCGCCGAATGAGATGGTCGCAGGGGGCGGGGCACCGAGCCCACCCTGAGCAGGTTCAGGAATGTGCAGGCCGCTGGCCTCAATCTCGATGGCGGCCGGCCGCTAAACCCGGTGTGCCTCGTGCACCGGGCGCGGCCCGGCGGCCGGTGGCCTGCGCGACGGATCGCGCGCCTGCGCGGTGTCCTCGTGACGCCGGTCGTCCTGAATTGCCTTGCGGACCCTCCCATGCCTTCTTCCCGCTCCGCCACTGCCCAACGCCCGGGCAGCATCGCCCACAAGCTGATGCTGGGCACCGCTGTGATCGCGCTGCTGTGCTTCGGCCTGACCGCGTTCCTGATCTACCGGCAGGCCAGCGCCAGTCTGATCGGCGCCTCGCGCCAGACCATGACCAGCGAGGCCAACGCCGAGGCGCGCCAGGTGGCGGCTGACCTGGGCACCGCCTTTGCCAGCAACGATGCCATGGTTGAAAGCGTGCTGGCCCAGCGTGCCCGTGGCGACGTGCCCGACCGCGCCAGCCTAGCGGCGGTGCTCGGCGAACAGCTGCGTGCTCATCCGCAATGGCTCGGCAAGAGCACCATGTGGGAGGCCGATGCCTTCGACGGCAAGGATGCGGAGTTCGTCAATACCGAAGCACACGATGCCACCGGCCGTTACATGAGCTACTGGGCCTGGCAGGACGGCAAGCCGCAGCAGTCGGTGATGACCGACTACACCGAGACCGCCAGCGGATCGGGCGACTGGTACATGGGGCCCAGCCGTGACAAGCTGCCCAAGGTCAGCGAACCCTACGCCTATGACATCGCCGGCCAGAAGGTGCTCATGAGCACCCTGAGCACGCCGATCATCGAGAACGGCAGATTCCTGGGCGTGTTCACCGTGGACTTCTCGCTGGCGGCGTTGCAGAAGCACCTGGCCACGCTGAAGCCGATGGGGGCCGGTCGTGTCGAACTGCTGTCGCCGAAGGGTGTGGTGCTGGCCTCGGCCAATGCCGCCGAGATCGGCAAGCCACGCAGCGACGCGCAGACCCGCAGCATGCTGGCCGACATTGCCGCCGACCGTCCGTTCGAGGCCTTCACTCCGGATGCGGCCGGCAATGTGCGGGTGTATGTACCGCTGCGGGTCGGCGATGCGCCGCAGCGTTTTGCCCTGGGCGTGGTGATGCCGCACGCGGTGATCGTGGCTGAGGCACGCCAGCTGCTGTGGCTGACCCTGCTGGTCGGCGTGATCGCCGCGCTGAGCCTCAGCGCCGGTGTCCATGTACTGCTGCGCCGCCTGGCGATCCGTCCGTTGGCCGAAGCGGTGCGCGTGGCCGGTGATGTCGCCGCCGGCAAGCTGGACAGCACGCTGCCGGCGCGCAGCAACGACGAAGTGGGGCGCCTGCTGGACGCGATGCAGGGCATGCGTGGGCAGTTGCAGTCAGTGATGGCTGCGCAGGCCGAAATGGCGCGCCGCCACGATGCCGGGGAACTCAGCTACCGCATGGATGCTGCGGCGTTCCCGGGCGAGTACGGCCGCATGGTGGCCGACAGCAACCAGCTGGTGGCCTCCAGCAATGCGGTCACCCAGCGCCTGGTCGAGGTGATGCAGCGCTACGCCGTGGGCGACCTCAGCGTGGACATGGAAGCGCTGCCGGGCGAGAAGGCGGCATTCACCGCCGCGATGGCAACCACCAAGGGCAACCTGGCTGCGATCAACGAGCAGATCCAGCAGCTGGCCGCCGCCGCCGCTGCCGGTGATTTCGCCGTGCGCGGTGATGCGCTGCGCTTCGAGCATGATTTCCGCCGCATGGTGGAGACCTTGAACACAATGATGCAGGTCAGCGACCACAACCTGGCTGCACTGTCTACGCTGCTGCGCGCGATCGCCGCCGGCGACCTCACTGCGCGCATGCAGGGTGAGTTCCACGGGGTGTTCGCGGTGATGCGCGACGATGCCAACAGCACCGTGCAGCAGCTGACTCAGATCGTCGGACAGATCCAGCAGTCGGCGGCCAGCATCCGCCTGGCCGCTGGCGAGATCGCGGCCGGCAACAGCGACCTGTCGCGCCGCACCGAACAGCAGGCCGCCAATCTGGAAGAAACCGCCGCGTCGATGGAGGAACTGACCTCCACCGTGCGCCAGAATGCCGACCACGCGCTGCAGGCCAACATGCTGGCCGGTTCCGCAGCGGGCGTGGCCAGCGAAGGGGGCGAGGTGGTCAGCCAGGTGGTGCAGACGATGCAGCAGATCGAAGCCTCGTCGCAGCGCATCGCCGAGATCATCTCGGTGATCGATGGCATTGCGTTCCAGACCAACATCCTGGCATTGAACGCGGCGGTGGAAGCCGCGCGCGCCGGCGAGCAGGGCCGTGGCTTCGCCGTGGTCGCCAGCGAAGTCCGTGCGCTGGCGCAGCGCTCAGCGGGTGCCGCCAAGGAGATCAAGGAGCTGATCGACGCTTCGGTGGCACAGGTCGGAGCCGGTGCGCAGCTGGTGCACGGTGCCGGACGCACCATGCAGGACATCGTCGGTCAGGTCGGCCGCGTCAATGAGATCATGGCCGAGATCTCGGCCGCCTCGCGCGAACAGTCGGCCGGCATCGAGCAGGTCAACCAGACCGTGGTGCAGATGGACGAAACCACCCAGCAGAATGCTGCACTGGTGGAGGAAGCCAGTGCAGCAGCCCGCTCGATGGAGGAGCAGGCCGAGCAGCTGGCGGTGGCGGTGTCGCGCTTCCGCCTGCAGGCCGGGCCGATGGCCACGGCACGCCGCGCGGCCTGAGCCAGAAAACGAAGACGCCCGGCGGGGGCGGGGCGTCGCTTGCATCCTTGCCGCGCATCCCTGCGCAGGTCTGATGGCTCAGAACATGCCTTCAAACGGGTTCCAGCTGGTGCGCCCTTCCACCTTCTCCAGGTAGTAGCTGTAGTTGGTGCTGGAGGCGACCAGCAGGTTCATGGCGATGAACAGCATGCGCCCGACAACGTCGGGAAGGAACATGGTGATGATGGCCAGTACGATGTTGATGCCGATCACCACCAGTGCCTTGCGCCACATGCCAAGGATCAGCAGGTAGATGGCGCCGAAGAACAGCGCGAAGAAGTTCAGGTTGATCTTCAGGCGGTCACCAAAGGACAGCGCCTTCCAGGCCTGCTTGAAGCCGGGGTTCTTGGGGGCGCCGTGCTGGCGGAAGAAGTTGAAGCGGAACTGCCACTTCGGGCTGAACTGGGAAAGGTCAGTGGTATTCATTGGGGAAACATCCCTGTGAGAAAACGTTTTCATGATAGGACAAGTCCTATTCAGGATCCAAGCGCTGCCGTCAAAAATGTGACGCCTGCCTTGTTCCGACGGCTGCGGCCCGGCGCCGCACCGTCACCCGCCCGCCTTGTTTTTAGGTTAGGGTGCGCAGTTCCGCTGCCGCCGCGGTTGACCCCGGCGGCGGCGGGATGTCCATGGAGGTTGCATGACCACAGCTGCTACACCGGAAAACGCACCGGGGCCGGTGCTCCTGCCGACACCTGAAGTGGTGCAGGCACAACAACTGCTCGCGCGCCAGCAACTGGCGGTGGCGATGGACCGTGCGCGCACGGCCGCCACGCGGGACGCGGCGCCGGCCGCGCCGGAAAGCGAGTAATCCGCCACCGTTGATCGCGCTGGCATCACGCC
>NZ_JAPTFO010000039.1:0-41070 GCF_030985515.1 Stenotrophomonas sp. Sm10 | reverse complement strand
TGCCCGGCGGATGCCTGGACGCCGGGCATGGCCCGGCGCTACCGGCAGGTCAGGCTTCCGGAACGAAGCCAGCCGGCTTCTCTGCGTCATTCTCGAACAGGAACTTGACCAGTTCGCCTTCAAGAAACGCACGATGCTCCGGGGTGCGCGGCGACAGCCGGTTCTCGTTGATCAGCATGGTCTGGTGCGCCAGCCATGCGGCCCAGGCCTGCTTGCCGATGTTGTTGAAGATGCGCTGGCCCAGCTCGCCGGGGTAGGGCACGAAGTCCAGGCCCTCGGCATCGCGTTGTTCGTACTGGCAGAAGACGGTTCGGGGCATGGCACTCACTCGTGGTTGCGGGATTTCTTGGAAGTTCGTTTTGGCGTCCTGATCGTGGCGCCGTCGAGCAGTTTGCGGATCGGCGCTGGCAGGCCCAATGCGGGTAGCTCGTCGTTGGCGACCCAGCGCAGCGTGGGTTCTTCCACGCGCAGGCCGCGCACCTTCCGTGACAATATCTGCAGGTGCAGCCTGTAGTGGCTGAAGGTGTGCTGCAGCACCGGCAGTTCCTCTGCATCTTCCAGCGAGCCGTCGACATGTGCGTCGAACCAGTCCTGCAGGTCGCTGCCGGCCTCCGCCTGCGGCAGCGTCCACAGCTGCGCCCAGATGCCGGTGTCCGGCCGCTTCTGCAGCAGCACGCGCTGCTGGGCGTCACGCAGCAGCAGAGCCACGGCTTCGCGCTCGGGCAGGGTCTTGCTGGGCTTGGGCGTGGGCAGTTCAGCGGTGCGGCCTTCGCGGCGTGCCACGCACGTGTCCTGCAGCGGGCAGATGACGCAGGCGGGCTTGGCCCGGCTGCATACGGACGCGCCCAGGTCCATTTGTGCCTGGGTGTAATCGGCCATGCGACCGGCCGGCACCTTCGCCACGTGTGCCTCGGCGATCGCCCATAGCTGCTTTTCGATGACTGGCAGGCCGGGGAAGCCGTCGATGCCGTGATAGCGGCTGAGCACGCGCTTGACGTTGCCGTCAAGGATCGCGAACGGGTCGTTCCAGGCCTGGCTGAGGATCGCGCCAGCGGTGCTGCGGCCAATGCCGGGCAGGGCATGCAATGCATCGAAATCGCGCGGCAGGTCGCCGCCGTGCAGTTCCACGCAGCGCTTTGCAGCGGCATGCAGGTTACGCGCACGGGCGTAGTAGCCAAGCCCTGCCCACTGCGCCATCACCGCGTCATTGCTGGCGGCGGCGAGGTCGGGCAGGGTCGGGAAGTGCTGCAGGAACCGCAGGAAGTACGGGATGACCGTGGTCACCTGGGTCTGCTGCAGCATGATCTCCGACAACCAGACTCTGTAAGGGCTGCGCGGGTGCTGCCAGGGCAGGTCGTGGCGGCCGTGGTCGTCGAACCAGTGCAGCAGGCGAGCGATGAAGTCGTCTTGCTGGGGGTTGTCGGCGCTGGCGTGCGGCTGGCGGGGCATGGGTGTTCCGGGGAAGGCAGCCACCCGTAGGGTGGCTCTACTGGATTGCGGTTGCGGTGCAGTAGAGCCACGCCATGCGTGGCTGCACGGTGTATCAGGCGCCCAGCGCTTCGGGCAGCAGGGCGTCGACGAAGGCTTCCGGGTCGAACACGCGCAGGTCTTCCGGGCGCTCGCCGATGCCGGCAAAGCGGATCGGAATGCCGAACTCGCGGGCCAGTGCGAACACCACGCCGCCCTTGGCAGTGCCGTCCAGCTTGGTCACCACCAGGCCGGTCACGTTCACCGCAGCATTGAACTGGCGCAGCTGCGACAGCGCGTTCTGGCCGGTGGTGCCATCGATCACCATCAGCACTTCGTGCGGGGCGGTGGGATCGATCTTGCCGAGCACGCGGCGGATCTTGCCCAGCTCGTTCATCAGGCCGGACTGGGTGTGCAGGCGGCCGGCGGTGTCGGCGATCAGCACCGAGGTGCCGCGTGCCTTGCCGGCCTGCAGCGCGTCGAACGCCACCGACGCGGCATCGGCGTTCTGCCCCTGCGCGACCACGGCCACGCCATTGCGCTCGCCCCAGGCCTGCAGCTGGGCCACGGCAGCGGCACGGAAGGTATCGCCGGCGGCCAGCATCAGGCTGTGGCCATCATCCTTGAAGCGCTTGGCCAGCTTGCCGATGGTGGTGGTCTTGCCGACACCATTGACGCCGACGGTGAGCACCACGAAGGGCTTGGCGTTGCGGTCGATCACCAGCGGCTTGGCGACCGGTTGCAGGATCGCGATCAGCTCGGCGCGCAGCGCGGCCAGCAGCGCATTGGCATCAGCGAACTCGCGCGACTTCATGCGCTTGCGCAGGCCCTCGACCAGATCGGTAGTGGCACCCACGCCGACGTCGGCAGTGATCAGTGCGGTTTCCAGTTCGTCCAGCAGGTCGTCGTCGAGCTTGGGATTGCGCGAGAACAGGCCACCGAAGCTGCGCGCGATGACGCTGTTGCGCAGGCGCTCGCGCCAGCCGGGCTTGCCGGCCGGGGCTGGCGGGGCATCCACCAGAGCTGGCAGGTCGGCGGCCGGGGCGGTTGGTTCCTCGACCGGAATGACCGGAGCCAGAGGGGCCAGCACGGCGGCCGCAGCCAGCACTTCGGCCTGGACGTCCTCCGGCGCGGTGACCGGCTGCGCAGCCGGTACGGCAGGCCATTCGGCGACGGGCGCCGGTTCCGGTACAGGTGCCGGTGCTGCGGCTTCGACTACCGGGATCGTGGCGGCGTCTTCGGCCGGGGCGGCTGACGGGAACGCCGCCGCCAGCTCTTCAGCCGAGTAGTGCTGGGTCTTGGGTGCCTCCGTGGCGGGGGCATCCTGGGGCTTCTTGCGGCGGAAAAAACTGAGCATTGGCAAAAGGCGCTGAAATCAGGGGGATATGCTACCACTCGGGCCTGTCGGGCTGATGTGGACTCAAGGTCGCGGCCCGCCGGCCGTTAACCGGTCCGAAGGGCCGCGCAGCGCGGCCCGGAGACCGCCATGAACGACGTGATGGGAATCGCTCTCGGCGGGATGCGCGCGGCCCACCAGGGCGTGCAGGTGGCCGCGCACAACGTGGCCAACCTGGCGACTCCTGATGCCCGACGCCTGCAACTGCTGCGCAGTGAGGCGGAGCAGGGCGGGGTGCAGGCCGCGATGACCCCTGCCGACGCCGATGCTGGCGCGCCATTGGGGGACCTGCTGGCGGCGAAAGCCGAGGTGGTGGCCTTCGCCGCCAATGCCACGGTGATACGGCGCCAGGACCAGATGCTGGGTTCGCTGCTGGATCGGGAGGTCTGAGCCGCCCGGCTTTGGTGGGTTTCAACCTGGGTTGACACGCTCGCCCCCCTGAGTAGGTGCCAACCTTGGTTGGCACGCTTTTGGGGCGCCAACCAAGGTTGGCCTCTGCTGAAGTGCCAACCAAGGTTGGCACCAACCAGAGCATCGCCGGGCCATGCCCGGCGACCACCGCCTCGATCAGGCCGACAACTCCAGCAGCAGCTTGTTCAGGCGCGCCACATAGGCGCCGGGGTCCTTCAGGCTGTCACCGGCGGCCAGTGCGGCCTGGTCGAACAGTACCCGGCCGAGATCATCGAAGCGTGCGCCGTCGGCTTCTGCATCCAGCTTGGCGATCAGCGGATGGCCCGGATTGATCTCCAGCACCGGCTTGCTGTCCGGCACCTTCTGCCCGCTGGCTTCGAGGATCTGGCGCATCTGCAGGCCCAGGTCCTGCTCGCCGATGGCCAGCACCGCCGGCGAATCGGTCAGGCGGTGCGAGACGCGCACGTCGGCCACGTCATCGCCCAGTACCGTCTTCAGGCGCTCGACCAGGCCCTGCTTGTCCTTGGCCGCCGCTTCCTGTTCCTGCTTGTCCGCTTCGGTTTCCAGCGCGCCCAGGTCGAGGTCGCCGCGGGCGATGTCGACGAAGCCCTTGCCGTCGAAATCGGTCAGGTAGCCCATCAGCCACTCGTCGACGCGGTCGGTCAGCAGCAGCACTTCCACGCCCTTCTTGCGGAACACTTCCAGGTGCGGGCTGTTGCGTACCTGGCTGTAGCTCTCGCCGGTGAGGTAGTAGATCTTGTCCTGGCCTTCGCTCATGCGGCCGAGGTAATCGGCCAGCGACACAGTCTGTGCATCGCCGTCGCCACGAGTGGAGGCGAAGCGCAGCAGCCCGGCCACCTTCTCACGATTGTTGTAGTCCTCGGCCGGGCCTTCCTTCAGCACCTGGCCGAATTCCTTCCAGAACGTGGCGTACTGCTCCGGCTTGTCGGTGGCCAGCTTTTCCAGCATGTCCAGCGAACGCTTGGTCAGCGCGGCCTTCATCGAATCGATGACCGGGCCGGACTGCAGGATCTCGCGCGAGACGTTCAGCGAAAGGTCGTTGGAATCGACCACGCCCTTGATGAAGCGCAGGTACAGCGGCAGGAACTGCTCGGCCTGGTCCATCACGAACACGCGCTGCACATACAGCTTCAGGCCCTTGGGCGCATCACGGTGATACAGGTCGAACGGCGCGCGGCCAGGCACGTACAGCAGCGAGGTGTACTCCAGCTTGCCTTCGACCTTGTTGTGGCTCCACGCCAGCGGATCGCTGTGATCGTGTGCAACGTGCTTGTAGAACTCGGTGTACTCGGCGTCGCTGATCTCGGTGCGCGGACGGGTCCACAGCGCGCTGGCACGGTTGACGGTTTCCCATTCGGCCGCGGCGCCTTCTTCGCCACCTTCCTTCGGCATCTGGATCGGCAGGCCGATATGGTCCGAGTACTTCTTGAGGATGCTGCGCAGGCGCCAGCCATCGGCGAAGCCGTGCTCGCCGTCCTTGAGGTGCAGCACGATGCGGGTACCGCGCTCGGCCTTGTCGACGGTGGCCACTTGGAAATCGCCTTCGCCGCGCGAGGTCCAGCGCACGCCTTCGCCTGCGGCCAGGCCGGCGCGGCGCGAGGTCACTTCCACTTCGTCGGCAACGATGAAGGCGCTGTAGAAGCCGACGCCGAACTGGCCGATCAGCTGCGAATCCTTCTTCTGGTCGCCGGACAGCTGGCGCAGGAAGTCGCCGGTGCCGGACTTGGCAATCGTGCCCAGGTGGGCGATGGCTTCGGCGCGGCTCATGCCAATGCCGTTGTCGTCGATGGTGATGGTGTGGGCGGAGGGATCGAAGCTGACGCGCACGCGCAGTTCGCTGTCGCCTTCCAGCAGCGCCGGCTGGGTCAGGGCCTCGAAGCGCAGCTTGTCGGCGGCGTCGGCGGCGTTGGAGACCAGCTCGCGGAGGAAGATTTCCTTGTTGGAGTACAGCGAGTGGATCATCAGCTGCAGCAGCTGCTTGACTTCGGTCTGGAAGCCAAGGGTTTCGGTCTGGATGGTGTCGGTCATCGATAGGGCTCCATGTGCAATGCCGCGCCAGCGCGTGCGGCCTCGCCAAGGGGTATGGCTGATTGTCCCGAAATCAAGGGGTTGGTCGGGCAGGGCTTGCAGCCCTGCACCTGCAGAGGCCGAAGCAACAGCAACAGCGGGCGTTCCGTGGGATGGCGGGGCGGTGTGGGTTGGCAGGACACGCCGTGAACCCGTCCCTGGGGGCTCGATGGCGCCATCCATGGCGCCAACGGTCCTGCCAACCCACACCGCCTCGCCTCTGACGGGTTCACTCGGCTGTTGGTAGGTGTCGACCTTGGTCGACACATCTGTCAGATATCGAAATAAAACTGGCCTGTATGTCGAGCATCGGATCGCGTCTGGGGTGGAGCCCCCTGAGTCAGGGGGCGGCCGCGAAGCGGCGGGGGTATGGAAGCTGGTAAGTGGGGCCCGCGTTTCGCGCAGCGAAGCGTGGGAGCGACAGCGCGCATGCGTTGGCGCGTCCCCGGGCGCCGCCCGGCCGAACTACAATCCCGCTCATGCTGAAATTCTCGAATACCTCCCGCCGGGGGCGCCGGTGAGCGGCCGTGGGGGCAATGACGGTCAGGTCCGCATCATCGGCGGGCGCTGGCGCAATACCCGCCTGCCGGTGCCGACCCTGCCAGGGCTTCGGCCCAGCAGCGACCGCGTGCGCGAGACCCTTTTCAACTGGTTGATGCCCAGACTGGGCGGCGCGCGGGTGCTGGACCTGTTCGCCGGCAGTGGCGCGTTGGGCCTGGAGGCGGTCTCGCGCGGCGCCGCCCACGCCACTCTGGTCGAGCGCGACGCGCAGCTGGGACGCAATCTGACCGCGGCCGTGGCCAAGCTGCAGGCCTCCGGCCAGGTCACCGTCGTGCAGGCCGATGCCCTGCGCTGGCTGCAAGGGGCGCAGGCGCAGCAGGCCGATCTGGTCTTCATCGACCCGCCGTTCGCCGATGGCCTGTGGCAGGACGTGCTGGCCCAGCTGCCGCGGCACCTGGCCGCCGATGCCTGGCTGTACCTGGAATCGCCGGCCGGCCACGTGCCGGTGCTGCCGCCGGACTGGCTGCTGCACCGCGAGGGCGGCACCCGCGAGGTGCGCTTTGCCCTGTACCGCCGCGCCACTGCTACACTTTGACCTCATCTGAACATCTGCACCCGCCCATGACCGTGGCCAACCGCCGCATTGCCGTGTATCCCGGCACATTCGATCCGATCACCAACGGTCATATCGACCTGGTCAGCCGGGCCGCGCCGCTGTTCGAAAAAGTCGTGGTCGGCGTGGCGCAGAGCCCGTCCAAGGGCCCGGCGCTGCCGCTGGAGCAGCGCGTGCAGCTGGCACGCGGCGCCCTGGCCCATCACGGCAATGTCGAGGTCATCGGCTTCGATACCCTGCTGGCGCATTTCGTACGTTCGGTGCAGGGCGGGGTGCTGCTGCGCGGCCTGCGCGCGGTGTCCGACTTCGAATACGAATTCCAGATGGCCAGCATGAACCGCCACCTGATCCCCGAGGTCGAGACCCTGTTCCTGACCCCGGCCGAGCAGCACAGCTTCATTTCGTCCTCGCTGGTCCGCGAGATCGCCCGCCTGGGTGGCGACGTGTCCGGCTTCGTGCCGGCCGCGGTGCTCGAAGCCCTGCGCAAGGTCCGCGAAGCGAAGGCGGCACAGTCGTAAGCCCCGCTGTACCCGCACCCCATTACGTACACCACCACGCACCATTCCGGGAGGAAACCCATGAACACCACCATGCGCGCGATGCTGATCGCTTCGTTGGCCCTGGCCTTCACCGCCTGCAAGAAGGAAGAGGCCGCTCCTGTCGACGAGGCCAAGCAGGCCCTGGTCGCGCCGTCCAAGGATGACGATGCCGGCTGGAAGAAGTACCTGCAGGAAGTGGCCATCCAGAACATGGGCAACATCAGCAACAGCCCGTTCCTGTACTACCTCTCGCCGGAATCGGACCCGGACTTCCAGGCCAAGTACGAGCGCCAGACCGAGAGCGCGACCCAGGCGGTGGCCCGTGGCGTGCAGCCGGGCAACATGCTGGCCTTCGGTTCGTCGGCCTCGGGCAAGATGGCTGACATGATCCAGGCTGTGTTCAAGGACGTGGCGCCGGATTCGATGAAGGGCGTGCGCGTCGTCTTCATCGGCCAGTCGGCCGACAACGCCCGCGTGCAGGCGGCGGTCCAGCCGACCGGCGCCGAGTACATTTTCGTCGAAGCCAAGTAATACCGAGCCATGGCGGCCATGCTCCGGCATGGCCCGGGCGGCACCCCGCAAGGGTGCCGCTGATGACCTGACCGGCCCGCGCGCCCGCGCTGGCCGGTCCTTTGTCCCAAGGCGCGGGCGAGGAGTATCGCCATGTCGCTGAAAATCAACGAGCTCTGCGTCAACTGCGACGTCTGCGAGCCGGCCTGCCCGAACCAGGCCATTTCGATGGGTGAAACCATCTACGTGATCGACCCTGCGCGCTGTACCGAATGCGTCGGTCATTTTGACGAGCCACAGTGCGTGGTCGTCTGCCCGGTCGAGTGCATCGACCCGGACCCGGAGATCGTGGAAACGGAAGACCAGCTGCTGGCCAAGCTGCGCCAGCTGCAGCACGATCACCCCGAACTCTACGCGGAGCCCCCATCCGAATGAAGACGCTGATCGTCCGCCCCCTGTTGCTGCTCGGCCTGCTGCTGAGCCCGACTGCCTGGGCCGGCAGCCCGGTCCGTGCCGAGCGCCCTGATGGCGCCGCCATTGCCAGCGGCCATGCGCTGGCCACCCAGGCCGGTATCGACATCCTGGCCCAGGGCGGCAACGCCTTCGACGCAGCAGTGGCGGTGTCGTCCACGCTGGCGGTGGTCGAGCCGATCAGTTCCGGTCTGGGCGGTGGCGGCTTCTTCCTGCTGCACGATGCGGCCACCGGAAAGGACGTGATGCTGGACGCGCGCGAGACCGCGCCGGCCGCCGCTACCCCGCAGGCCTTCCTCGACAAGCAGGGCAACCTGGACCGTGACCGCTCGGTCAACGGCGCCTGGTCGGCCGGCATCCCGGGCCTGCCTGCAGCGCTGGTCGAACTGTCGGCCAAGCACGGCAGGCTGCCGTTGTCGGCCTCGCTGCAGCCGGCCATCCGCATCGCGCGCGAAGGCTTCCCGGTGTACGAGCGCATGGCCAAGGGCTATGCCTCGCGCCGTGAAGTGATGGAGCGCTATCCCGGCACGCGCGAGGTCTACCTGCGCAACGGCACGCCGATCGCTACCGGAGACCTGTTCAAGCAGCCGGAACTGGCGCAGACGCTGGAGCGGCTGGCTGCGGGTGGCTTCGATGGCTTCTACAAGGGCCAGACCGGAAAGCTGTTGCTGGCCGGCGTGAAGCAGGCTGGCGGCAACTGGACCGCTGAAGAGCTGGCCGGTTATCGCGTGAAGCAGCGCGAACCGATCGTGTTCAACTACAACGGCTGGAAGATCACCACCGCGCCGCCGCCGTCATCCGGAGGCATCGCGCTGGCCAGCATGCTGCAGATCCTGGAAGGCTGGGACATCAGGAAGATGGACCCGGCGCACCGCACCCACCTGGTGGTGGAATCGATGCGCCGTGCCTACCGCGACCGTACCTTCTTCCTCGGCGATCCGGACTTCGTGCAGATCCCGCAGAAGGTGCTGACCAGCAAGGACTACGCGCAGGGCCTGCGCGCGACCATCCATCCGGAGAAGGCCACGCCCAGCGACCTGCTGTCGGGCAACCCGACGCCACTGGAAGATGACGAGACCACGCACTTCTCGATCATCGACCGTGACGGCAACCGCGTCGGCGCCACCCAGACCGTCAATCTGCTGTACGGCTCGGGCCTGATTCCGAAGGGCACCGGCGTGCTGCTGAACAACGAGATGGACGACTTCGCGCTGAAACCAGGCACGCCCAATGCATTCGGCGTGATGGGCTACGAGGCCAATGCGCCGAAGCCGGGCAAGCGCATGCTCAGCTCGATGACGCCGACCTTCATGGAAAACAGCGACAAGGTGATCGTGCTGGGCACCCCGGGTGGCAGCCGCATCATCACCATGGTGCTGCTGGGCATCCTCGGCTACGACGCCGGCCTGGACGCGCAGCAGGTTGCTGCGCTGCCGCGCTATCACCACCAGTGGCTGCCGGACCTGATCGAAGCTGAGGACGATGCATTCGACGCGGCGACGGTGAAGCAGCTGCAGGCGATGGGCCACAAGATCGACCTGCCGGGCAATGTCGCCGCAGGCGGCCGCGGTTCCAGCCACGTGTGGGGCAACCTGCAGACCGTGGAATGGGACCGCAAGGCGAACCGACTGTTCGGCGGCAGCGACCCGCGCAATCCGGTGGGCAGTGCCCAGGTCGTGCCGGCCCATTGACGTGGGAGTGCCGGCCACTGGCCGGCACCTCGGCGGATATCGAAACCCCGTCTTCGCCGGCGGGGTTTTCCGTTTGCTTTCTAGCGATTATTTAACGGTCCGGCGCCGATAATCGACACATGAAACTCTGGTCTATTCGTGGAAACTCGCAACGCCTTGATGGCGGCGCGATGTTCGGCAACGCGCCGCGCGCGTTGTGGGAAAAATGGGCGGCACCGGACGAGCTCAATCGCATCGAGCTGGCCTGCCGCGCGCTGCTTGCCAGTCCGCTGGAAGGCAAGACCGTGCTGTTTGAAACCGGTATCGGAGCGTTCTTCGATCCGCGCATGCGCGAGCGCTACGGCGTGCAGGAAAGCCAGCACGTGCTGATCGATTCACTGCGCGAAGCAGGTTTCGAGCACGAGGACATCGACGTGGTGGTGCTCAGCCACCTGCATTTCGATCATGCCGGTGGTCTGCTTGCCGCATGGAGCGAAGGGCGCGAGCCCGAGCTGCTGTTCCCCAACGCAACCTACGTGGTCGGTGCGCAGCACTGGCAGCGCGCCGTGCAGCCACACCCGCGCGATCGGGCCAGTTTCATTCCTGAGCTGCCCGGCCTGCTGCAGGCCAGTGGCCGCCTGGAAGTGGTGGAGGGGGAGTACTCGAAGGCACTTGGCCGCAGCGTGCGCTTCAGCTACAGCGACGGGCATACGCCGGGGCTGATGCTGGCCGAGATCGTTGGTCATGCGCATGCCGGTGAAGATGCGCACGGTGGCGTGGTGTTCTGTGCCGACCTGATCCCGGGGCGCTCATGGGTACACGTGCCGATCACCATGGGCTACGACCGCAACGCCGAGCTGCTGATCGACGAGAAGCGGCAGTTCCTTGAAGACAAGCTGGCGCGCAACGTGCGGCTGTTCTTCACCCACGACCCGCAGGTGGCGCTGGCGCAGCTGGGCCGTGATGACAAGGGACGTTTCGTGACCCTGCACGAACAGGGCGAGCTGAAGGCGCGCGCCCTGGGTTAACGGCAGAGCCGAGCGTGGGCTCGGCTCTACATCACTCTCGTTACGACGCCTTCAGGCAGCTGCTCATGAAGGTCTTGCGCGCATCGCCTGCCAGCTTCTTCGCACCCGCGTCGGCATTGCACTTGCGCATGCGTTCCTGCTGTGGATTGACCGCCTTGGTTTCGGCGGCGTGGCCGCTGAGGCAGGAACTCTGCGCGGTCTTGTAGGCATCACCCTTCAGCCCCTTGTTCTTGGCCGAACATTCGGCCATGCGCTGCTGCTGCGGGGTGGTGGCGTTGGCAGCCAGGGGCCGGCCAACCAGCAGGACGGCGGCCAGCAGGAAAGCGGCTTTCATCGGAATGCTCCAAGCGGTGGCGGGTGCGCGGAGCATTCGCTTCCGACCGGTAAGGCCACGTGAAGGATCACGCGTCGGCCACGCCCGCGTCCACGGGCGTTCACGTGCCGCGGCGAAGCGCGCCCGCGAGTGGTTGGCGGATCAGAGCCCTCTCCTGCGGAGAGGGACCCGACCCGTTCACCGGGATTACCCGACGCGGGTTCCGAAGATGCGGTCGCCGGCGTCGCCCAGGCCCGGCAGGATGTAGCCCTTGTCGTTGAGCTGGGCATCAATGGCCGCGGTGTAGATCTCCACGTCCGGATGCACGGCCTTGACTGCTTCGATGCCTTCGGGCGCGGCCACCAGGAAGATGCCCTTGATGCGACGGGCGCCGGCGCGCTTGAGCATGTCGATGGTGGCGATCAGCGTGCCGCCGGTGGCCAGCATCGGGTCGAGGATCAGTGCGTCGCGCTCTTCCAGGCGGCCGGTCAGGCGCTCGAAGTAGGGCACCGGCTGCAGGGTTTCCTCATCGCGCTGCAGGCCCACCACGCTGACACGGGCGGCCGGGATCAGCGACAGCACGCCGCTGAGCATGCCCAGGCCGGCACGCAGGATCGGCACCACGGTGATCTTGGCGCCGGCAATGCGCTGAACCGTCACCGAGCCGGCCCAGCCGGGCAGGGTGTGCGGCTCGGTGTCCAGGTCGGCGGTGGCCTCGTAGGCCAGCAGGGTACCCAGCTCGTTGGCCAGTTCGCGGAAATCCTTGGTGCTGAGCGCGGCATTGCGCATCAGGCCGATCTTGTGCTGCACCAGCGGGTGGCGCACTTCGACGATCTTCATGGTCGGGAAGGGGGAAAGGAGAGAGAGGAGGCCATTTTGCCGGATTGGCGTGTCGAATCCCAAACCGGCCCCGGAGCGGCGTGACCGGAAATGTGCAGGTGCATGTCATGGCCATGCAACCTTGCGGACATATCGTGCAGACCCATTCTTAACAGGAATGGGGATTCCCAGTGCATATCAAGACTCCGTTGGCCGTTGCCATCACCCTGACCCTGGCAATGGGGGCCGCAGCACCGCTGCAGGCGGCCGGGCAGCAGGCGGTAGCCGCCACCGGCGCCGTGGCCGCCGACGCGGTCGACCTGGACCGCATCGAAGTACGCGCCCAGCTCGAGTCGCAGATCCGCGCAGTCGATCTCAAGCGCAGCAGCGACGCCATCGAGGATGCAGTGTCCTCCGACGCACTGGGCCAGTACCCGGACAAGAACGTGGCCGAGTCGCTGCAGCGCCTGCCGGGCATCAGCGTGACCCGCGACCAGGGCGAGGGCCGCTTCGTGGTCATCCGCGGCCTGGATGCCAATCTCAACAGCGTCAGCGTGGATGGCATCGCCGTCGGCACGCCGGAAGATTCCAGCCGCGCCGCGCCGCTGGACGTTATCCCGTCCGACTCCACCGAACGCCTGCGCGTGGTCAAGTCGCCGACCCCGGACATGCCCGGTGATGCCATCGGCGGCGCCGTACTGGTGGAATCAGCCTCGGCCTTCGACCGCGACGGTCGCAGCCTGCGTGGCAAGATCGAAGGCAGCCACCAGCAGTTGTCCGGCGAGACCAGCCCCAAGGCCGCCTTCAACTACAGCGAAGTGTTCAACGACACCTTCGGCGTGGCCCTGGGCGTGAACTACCAGAAGCGGAAGTTCGAGTCGGACAACACCGAAGTGGAGTACGACGGCGAGGATGACGCCGCACCTGGCGACGTCACCGCGATCAACCTGCAGCACCGCAAGTACGAGATCGAGCGCAAGCGCATCGGCGCCAACCTCAACCTCGACTGGCGACCGAACGAAAACAGCAAGTACTACCTGCGCACGCTGTACAGTCAGTTCGATGATGCGGAGACCCGTCAGCGCGTGATCTTCAACTTCGATGACGCGAAGATGGTCAAGACCGGCACCGACCAGTACCGCCTGGACGGCATGCCGAAGGATTCCATCGACAAGCGCATGCGCTATCGCACCAAGAAGGAAAACACCTTCGCGGCCAGCCTGGGCGGCGAGAACAAGTTGACCAATGCCGTGGTCGATTACCGGATCGGCTACACCCGTACCGAAGAGCGGGTAAATGACGAGATGGAGGCGCGCTTCAAGCTCAACGGAAAGGCCTTCAACGGCACGCTGGACCAGCGCAGCCGCCTGCCCAGCTACAGCTTCGACAACCCGCAGTGGCTGGACAACAGCAATTACGCGTTCGACCGCTTCGTGCTATCGCCCAAGCAGGTGAACGACAAGGAGCACAGCGCGCAGGTCAACGTGCGCTTCGACGGCGACAGCAGCAGCATCAAGTTCGGCCTGCTGGGCCGCTGGCGCGACCGCGACGTGAATGTGGACGAGCGCGAACTGCGTGTCGGCCCGAAGGTGGCGCTGTCGAGCTGGACCACCACCTCGCCGGAACACCGCCACGGCGATATCGGTGACGGCATGGATTCGCCCGCGATGCGTGCCTATTGGGCGGCCAACGGCGGCCAGTACAGCGCCCGCCCGCAGGACGCCGGTGGCAATGCGATGACGTCGCTGGAAGAGGATTACGTGGCAAGCGAGGACATCTTCGCCAGCTATGCCATGGGTACCTGGGACGTGGGCGCACTGCGCATCATCGGCGGTGTTCGCGTGGAGAACACCCGCTTCAAGGCGATCGGCAACCAGGTGGACGTGGCCGCCAACGGCCGCAGCTTCACCGTTGCCCCGCGCGTGGCCAACAGCAGCTACACCAACGTGCTGCCGGGCCTGCACCTGCGCTATGACGCGGCCGATGACTGGGTGCTGCGCGCCTCGGCCAACAAGACCGTTTCGCGCCCGTCGTTCGGCGACGTTTCGCCGCGCGTGGGTTACAGTCGGGGTGACGAGGAAGTGCGCCTGGGCAACCCGGACCTGGACCCGTACGAGTCGAAGAACATCGACCTCTCGGTGGAGAAGTACATCGGCAGCAGTGGCATCGTTTCGCTGGGCCTGTTCCATAAATCGATCGACGGTTACATCGTGGAGACCGTGCGCACCAATGATCCGGCCTACGGCGGATACGACGTGACCCAACCGATCAATGGCCGCAGGGCCACCGTGCGTGGTGCCGAATTCAATTGGCAGCAGCAGCTGGCCTTCCTGCCGGAGGGCCTGGATGGCCTGCTGGTCGGCGCCAGTGGCACCTGGCTGGATACCGAGTTCGATGCCGGCATCAAGGACCGTGCGGGCGAGGACTTCACGCTGCCGCGCGCTTCCAAGCATGTCTACAGCGCACACATCGGCTATGAAAAGTATGGTGTAAGCACGCGCCTGGCGGCCGTGTACCGCAGCGAGTATCTGGACAGCATCGGCAAGGGCCGCGCGTTCGACATCTACGTGGCACCCAACACCCAGCTCGATTTCTCGCTTGACTACAAATTCACCCCGCGCGTGAGCGTGTACTTCGAAGCGCAGAACCTGCTGGACAAGCCATTGGAGCTTTACCAGGGCACCCGTTCGCGCACCCTGCAGATGGAAGAGTACGGCCGCACCTATGCGCTGGGCCTGAAGGTGGCGCTGTGAGGGGGCGTGGCTTCACCGTCCTGGCCGCCGCGCTGGCAGCCGCGCTGGTCGCCGGCTGCACGCCGGCCACCGGCACCGATCCGGTTGCGGGAGTAGCCGCGCCGGCCGCCGGGGGCGAGCGCAAGGTTGCCACCATCGCCGAAGCGTTCCTGTCACCGATGACCCCGGCCGACAACATCGACTCGCCGGCGGCCTGGCGCGCGCCGGACGGCGTACTGTGGCTGATCGCCACCGCCAAGGCCACCGACAAGCTGGTGGTCTACGACGGCAGCACCGGGCAGCACCTGCGTGACGTCGGCAGCAGCGGCACCGCACCGGGGCAGTTCGACCGCCCAAACGGTATCGCGGTGATCGACGACCTGCTGTGGATCGTGGAGCGCGACAATCACCGTGTGCAGGTGCTGAGCCTGCCGGACTTCACGCCGCTGGCGACGTTCGCTGCCGACGACCTGCGCAAGCCGTACGGGCTGTGGGTCGACCGCCGTGCCGATGGCTACAGCGTCTACGTCACCGACTCCTGGGACAACGGCGAGGATGCGCAGGGGCGTGACATCCTGCCGCCGCTGGCCGAGCTGGACAAGCGCGTGCGCCAGTACCACGTGTCCCGCAATGGCGCGAAGGTCGACGCGAAGCTTGTCGCCAGCATCGGTGACACCACCGAGGCCGGTGCGCTGCGCGTGGTCGAGTCGATCTGGGGCGATCCCGAGAACGACCGCCTGCTGATCGCCGAAGAGGACGAGAGCTACGCCAGCGAGTTCAAGGTCTACACCCTGGCGGGCCGCTTCACCGGCACCACCTTCGGCCGCGACGTTTTCAAGGCACAGGCCGAAGGCGTGACCCTGCGCACCTGTGGCAAGGACGGCTGGTGGATCACCACCGAACAGGGCAAGCAGCGCAGCGTGTTCCACCTGTTCGACCGGCACACGCTGAAACCGGTCGGCGCGTTCCAGGGCAATACCGTGGCCAACACCGATGGCATCTGGATGATGCAGCAGACCAGCGCGCGCTTCCCGCATGGTGCGCTGTACGCCGTGCACGACGACCAGGGCGTGGTGGCCTTCGACTGGGAGAGCATCGCCAAGCAGCTGGCGCTACCGCTGGAGTGTGGTGCATGAGCCGGCACTGCGTGATGCCTACGTTGGCACTGGGCCTGCTGCTGGCCCTCCCGTCGCTGTCGTTCGCAGCAGCCGAAGCCAATACCCAGGTGCCGGCGGGCAGCCGCCACTACGCGGCGACGACGGTACCGGACCGCATCGTCGCCTCCCCGTCGGCCGATCCCAGCCATGGGTTCGCCGTGGCCTGGCGTACCGACGGCAGCGTGCAGGCACCGCTGCTGGAGATTGCCCCCGCCGCGGATTCGCCCGCCATCGAGGGCATCCGCCAGGTGCGCGCAACGACCCGTTCGCTACAGACCGAGAACGGTCTGTCGCATCATCATCGCGCCGACATCAGCGGCCTGCGGCCGGATACCCAGTACGTCTACCGGGTGCAGGGCAACGGCAGCTGGAGCGCCTGGAACCAGCTGCGTACGATGGCCGCCGCCGACCAGCCGCTGACCCTGCTGTACTTTGGCGACACCCAGAACAAGAACGTCAGCCATGTCAGCCGGGTGGTGCGCGCCGCGCAGAAGGCCGCACCCGAGGCGCGCATGAGCCTGTTCGCTGGCGATCTGGTCAGTGGAGGTGACGGTGCCGATGACAGCGAGTGGGGCGAATGGTTTGCCGCCACCGGTTGGCTGGCGCAGGAGACCCTGGTGGCGCCGGCGATCGGCAACCACGAGTATTTCGAGGAGTTCGAGGACACTCCGCAGGAACGCCGCGTGCTGGGCAGGCACTGGCCGCTGACGTTCGCACTGCCGGGAAATGGTGCCACCGCTGCACAGCAGACCAGCTATTGGTTCGACGCGCAGGGCGTGCGCGTGGCCGTGGTCGATGGCACGTCAGCACTCGACCTGGGCACCGCCACGGCACAGGCACAATGGCTGGACAAGGTGCTGACCGGAAATCCCCAGCCGTGGACCATCGTGCTGCTGCACCAGCCGTTCTATTCGCCGCGCGAAGGCCGCGAGAACGCCGCATTGCGTGACGTGCTGCTGCCGGTGGTGCGCCGCCACAATGTTGACCTGGTGTTGCAGGGCCACGATCACACCTACGGCCGCCGTGGCGAAGGGCAGGCCGCAACCCCGCAGTACGTGGTGACCGTGGCCGGGCCCAAGCAGTACCGTCTCTCCGACGAGGCACGAAAGACGATGGATCCGGTGGCCGAGGACACCCAGCTGTTCCAGGTGTTGAACATCGATCCGCAGCGCCTGCGCTATGAGGCGCGTACCGTGACCGGTCGTCTCTACGATGCCTTCGAGTTGCGCCGCGATGCCAAGGGGGGCAAGCAGCGCACGGAGCTGACCGAAGGCCGCATTACGCCACGCGACTGCCCGCGCGCACAGACCGCCAAGGGTCGTACCGACCGCTGCTGGGAATGAGGAGATGCCGATGACCACGCACCGCCGTATCGTTCCTCTCGCTGCCATCGGTGCGGCACTGCTGTTGCTGGCCAGTGCAGTGACCGCTGCCGATACCGTGCTGCACCCGTTCCTGGCCGACCAGCCGAAGCAGGCCCCGGATGAAGTTCACCTGGCGGTGGAGATTCCTGCCGGCAGCTTCACCAAGTACGAGATCAAGGAAGACGGCCTGGTGCATGTGGATCGCTTCCAGTCGATGCCGGTCGCCTATCCGGCCAACTACGGTTCGATGCCGCGCACGCTGGCTGGCGACAACGATCCGCTGGACGCGCTGGTGCTGACCCGTGAACCCCTGCATCCGGGCGTGATCGTGCGCTTCCGGCCGATCGGTTACCTGAAGATGATCGATGGCGGCGAGCACGACGAGAAGATCATCGGCGTACCGACCGACAAGGTCGACCCGACCTACGCCACGATCCGCGATCTGAAGGATCTGCCGGAGGTCGAGCGCCAGCGCATCGAGGCCTTCTTCCGGGTCTACAAGGACCTGCCGGCCGGGCGCAACCCGGTGCAGCTCAACGGTTGGGGCAACGCCGCCGAGGCGAGGACACTGATCAGCGAAGCGATGAAGCGCTTCGAAAAGTAGATCCACGCCATGCGTGGATTCAGTCCAGCAACGTCTCGATGAACGATTCGGCCTGCAGGCGGTCGCCCAGTACCCGGGCCACCGCCTGTACTGCTGCCTCCTGGTGTTCAGGGCGGATGCCGCCATCATCATCGTCGTTGTAGAGGTCATCGCCGGCATCGAGGTATACGGTGCCCGCTGCAGCCAGAGCCGCCATCAGGGTCGGCACATCGGCGGTGATCTCGCCGGCATCCAGCAGGCCGGCACCGTGATGGCTGAACAGTACACGGCCATCGTCCAGGTCGAGGATGAACGGATCGGCGCTGCGATCGGCAATCACCAGCCAGTTCGATGGCCAGTCGTTGATCCGTTCGCCGCTGACGCCGTGCCATCGATAGCCGGCCTGCTGGCTCCACAGGCGTTGCAGTGGCGGTATCCAGACATCAAGGCCGGGAACGGTGATGCCGGCGCGGCCAACCCTGGCATTGATCTGTTCGCCCAGCGGCCCCACCTGCGCGTAAAAACGTGCCAGTACGGGGGGCAGCGGGAACGGGCCCTGCCAGTCACGCTCGTGCTGGGCATGCAGCAGCCCGAAGCGGGCGAATGAGGCGTGCAGATCTTCCATGTCAGAGTCCAACGGGTAGCGGCCGTGCAGCCTAGCAGACAGCGTCTGCGCGCATCGCCTTCACCACCGCTGGCTATCATGTGCGCCTTCCACAACGAAGGCAGTGCCTGTGTCGGTAGCGTTGGTATGGTTCCGCCGTGATCTGCGGCTGCAGGACAATCCGGCCCTGCAGGCCGCGCTGGATGCAGGTCACGATGTGGTGCCGGTCTACATCCACGCGCCGCACGAGGAAGGCGAATGGGTGCCCGGTGCGGCCTCCGATGCCTGGCGCCACCGTTCACTGGCCGCGCTGGATGCGGACCTGCGCGCGCGGGGTTCCTCGCTGGTGCTGCGCAGCGGCGATAGCCTGCCGGCCCTGCAGTTGCTGATCGAGCAGGCGGGCGCCGAGGCGGTGTACTGGAACCGCAAGTACGAACCGGCCACCCAGCCCCGCGACGCGGCCATCAAGCGCACGCTGCGCGAGCAGGGCATCGACGCGCAGAGCTGCAATGGCAGCCTGTTGTTCGAACCCTGGGACATTGCCACCCAGCAGGGCCAGCCGTACAAGGTATTTACGCCGTACTGGCGCAATGTACTCAGTCATTGGCGCCTGCCGGCACTGCAGGCTGCACCGGAAGCACTGGCGCCGCACGCGGTCGACAGCCTGGCATTGGATGATCTCCAGCTGGCACCGACGCTGGACTGGGATACCGGCTTCTGGGAGCACTGGCAGCCGGGTGAAGCCGGTGCGCTGGAAGCACTGTCCGTCTTTGAAGACGGTGCCCTTCGCGGGTATCGCGAGCAGCGTGACCTGCCGGACCGTGTCGGGACCTCGCGGTTGTCGCCCCATCTGCACTTCGGCGAGATCGCGCCGTGGCGCATCGCGCAAGCCCTGGAAGGGCTGCGCAGTGCGGCCACCGATGCCGACATCGACGGCTTCCTGCGCCAGCTGGGCTGGCGTGACTTCGCCTACCACCTGCTGCATCACTTCCCGAAGACGCCGACCGACAACCTCAACCCGCGCTTCGACCGTTTCCCGTGGGCCACTCCGAGTGCCACGCAGCTGCACGACTGGCAGCGCGGCAATACCGGCGTGCCGATCGTCGATGCCGGCCTGCGCGAGCTGTGGCACACCGGCTACATGCACAACCGGGTGCGGATGATCGTGGCCAGCTACCTGTGCAAGCACCTGCGCGCGCACTGGCTGCATGGCGCGCGCTGGTTCTGGGACACCCTGGTCGACGCCGACCTGGCCAATAACACCATGGGCTGGCAATGGGTGGCCGGGACTGGCGCCGATGCCGCTCCGTACTTCCGGGTGTTCAACCCCGTGACTCAGGCCGAGAAATTCGATCCGCAGGCACGGTACATCAGCCGCTGGGTGCCCGAACTGGCCGCGCTGCCGGTGAAGGCCCGGTTTGCGCCGTGGCAGCATCCGCTGCTGCTGGCGGCGCATGCCCCGGGCTATCCGCGTGCGCCGCTGGTGGACCTGGCCGCGGGCCGCGACGCCGCATTGGCGGCATACCGCCAGTCGGGGGCGGGGTAAAGGGTGACCCGAGCGATCCGGTCAGTTAGCTGAACGCGGCCCTGTCGGCGCACCGGATCATCATCCCGACGTCGCATCGGGCTGTTTATTCTCTCTGCGCCCGCAAGCCGCCGGCCCGTCCGGAAACCAAGGAGAACCTCATGATCCGCAACACCACCCGCAACGTCGCACTGGCCCTGATGAGTGCGGCCGTCCTGTCGGCCTGCGCCACCGGCGGCTCCTACGTGCAGAGTGACCAGTACGGCAATCCGACCGAGCAGCAGAACCGCACTGGTCGTAACGCGCTGATCGGTACCGCCATCGGCGTGGCTGCCGGCCTGTTGACCGGCGACAGCGCCACCGAGCGCCGTCAGCACGCATTGATCGGTGCCGGTATCGGTGCGCTCAGCGGCGCCGCGGTCGGCCAGTACCAGGATCGCCAGGAACGCGCGCTGCGCGAGCGCACCGCCAACACCGGCATCGATGTGCAGCGCCAGGGCGACAACATCATGCTGAACCTGCCGGACGGCATCACCTTCGACTTCGGCAAGGCCACCCTGAAGCCGCAGTTCTACGGCTCGCTCAACGGCGTCGCCGGTACGCTGCGTGAGTACAACCAGACCATGATCGAAGTGGTCGGCCACACCGACAGCATCGGCAGCGACGCTGTGAACAACCGACTGTCGAAGGAACGCGCCGACTCGGTCGCCCAGTACCTGATCGGCCAGGGCGTGCAGAGCGTACGTATCGAAACGCTGGGCGCCGGCAAGGCGTATCCGATTGCCGACAACAGCACCGACGCCGGCCGTGCCAAGAACCGCCGCGTCGAGATTCGGGTGATTCCGCTCAAGCAGTAACGCGTAGCGTTATTGCTTGAGCCGGTCCGGCCATCGGCCGGAGCGAAAATGCCGCCCTTGCAGGCGGCATTTTTGTGGGTGCCGAGCGTTGCTCGGCACGCCGATGGCGTATGCGGAGTCTAGCCGTGCTCGACTCACCAGAGGCAGTCGAGCGTGGCTCGACTCTACAGAAACCGGCATCGCGCGCCCGGGTAGAGCCACGCCATGCGTGGATACCCCCGGCTACGCCGCCGAAGCGGCCACCTTCTCCAGGATCCGCTTGCCGCTGCTTTCCAGAGCGGCGTCTTCCTTTTCCTTCTGCTGCTGCGCCAGCTTCGCACCCGGGCACTGCGCCAGCATGTAATTGGCGTCGAAGTTGAGCTTCTCGACCAGGAAGTCGACAAACGCACGCACCTTTGGCGAGACCAGGCGGCCGCCGGCGAACACGGCGTTGAAGTCTACTTCCGGGCCGGTCCAGCCGGCCAGCACGCGGCGCACCATGCCCGATTCAACGAACGGCTTGGCCATCACGTCGCCGGTCAGCAGCAGGCCTTCGCCACAGACCAATGCACCATTCAACGCAGACATGTCGTTGGCGGTCATCAGCGGGGTAACCGGGAAGTCGCGCAGTTCCCCACCGTTCTCGCCCAGCTGCCAGGTGAAGCGCGGCGAGTTGCCGGTGTGGTACGGCTTGCGCATCGCAAGGATGCGATGGAACTGCAGTTCTTCCGGATGCAGCGGCTCGCCGTAGCGCTCGATGTAGGCCGGGCTGGCGAACACCTGCGTCCGCAGGCTGCCCAGCTTGCGCGCGACCAGATTGGAATCGGGCAGGGCACCCACGCGCAGCGCCAGGTCCGCTTCACCGGCGATCAGGTCCAGCTTTTCGTTGCCCATGTGCATGTCCAGGCGGATCTCCGGGTACTGCGCATGGAACTGGCCCAGCAGCGGGGCGATCCAGGTGATGCCGATCGAATAGGGCACGGTGAAGCGCAGCCAGCCGCGCGGGCCGGACTGCAGCTGGCTCACCGCGCTTTCGGCCTCTTCAAGCTCGCGTGCGATGCGCTGGCAATGTTCGTGGTAGATCGAACCAGCTTCGGTCAGGCCGAGGCGGCGCGTGGTCCGGTGCAGCAGGCGCGCGCCCAGGCGCGTTTCCAGCTCCTGCACTTTGCGGCTGACCGTGGTCTTGGGCAGGCCGAGCGATTTGGCAGCGGCAATGAAGCTGCCTTGCTCGACCACTTTGACGAAGATCAGCGTCTCGTTGAGATCGTGGGACATGGTCGGGATCCTGGACGTCGGGGATGGGACAATCGTGACAGAACGATTGGACCGGGAGCGGGATGATTATTCCCCTTAATCAGGACTAATCAAGTAAAGGTTTGAGGTCTATCGTGGCGCCATTCGTTAATTGGAGCCCGTCCGCCATGAGCCTGCGCAACATTCTTGCCCGACTCCGGAACGCCGGCCAGAGCACCCTGGACCTGGCGATGACCGTCGAAGCCCGTCCGAGTTCCTTGGTACACAAGGACTTTCGTGAGTTTACCGCGCCCATGCGTCAGCAGCGTGGCGGCGCCATCCGCTTGGCCCCCCACAAGGGTGACCGGCTGCGCCGGATCGGGACTATCCCGGATTTGGGAGGAAATGTCCTGTGAATGGGATACTGACGCCCGAAGTTCTGGTCCTTGGTGGTACCGGTGCCGTGGGCCAGGGCGTGGTCGGCGCCTTGCTGGAAGCCGGCAGTCCGGTGCTGGTGGTTGGTCGCGATCCGGGCCGGCTGGCTGCGCTGCATGAGCAGTTCGCCGATGAGCCGGGCCTGGAGACGCTGCTGGGTTCACTCAGCGATGACGGCTCGGCACGCGCCCTGGCCGAACGCATCGGGCAGCGACCGCGTCCATTGGCCGCGGTGATCGCGGCCATGGGCGGGCCCTACCGTCGCGGCCGGGTGATCGACCGCAACGGCGAGGAGCTGCTCGGGGCCATGCAGGCCGACCTGATGCCGCATGTGCATGCGGTGCGCCACCTGCTGCCGTTGTTGCAGGACAACGTGCATGCGCGGCGCTATGTGATGATCGGCAGCCCGGCCAGCGCCAAGCCTTGGGCGGGCTACGGCGAGACCTCGATCACTACCGCCGCGCTGCGCATGTACGCGCAGGTGGTGCATCAGGAAGCGCAGGCGCTGGGCGTGCGCGCGCAGATGCTGGAAGTCTGCAGCCCGGTGTGTACCCCGGCCAACGCGGCCAACGCCTGCATCGAGTGGCCCAGCTCGCTGCTGGTCGGCCGCCGCGTGGTCTCGCTGCTCGATGGTTGCCGGGACAACCGCGCCATCGTCCGCTGCGACAGCAGCGATGCCGAACTGCCACGCGGCCTGCTGCACCTGGAAGTTCCCCCTTTGTGGCGCGATACCGCAGGCGTCGCTTGACCTCGACCAAGGTTGAGGTCGCAGTATGCGCCGCCGTTTTTTGCAACACGTTCCCATATTGCTGTACCACCCCTCCGTACGGATGCATGCCATGACTTCCCCCAATACCACCCCACATCGTTTCGGCCATCGCATTGCGATGGTTGGCGTGTCGATCCTCGCCGCGGCCGTGCTGGCGGCCTGCAGCGGCGGCCATGCCGAAGAGGCCGGTGCACCGCCGCCGCCGCAGGTCAGCGCCGCGCCGGTGCTGGTCAAGCAGGTCAGCCAGTGGGACGAGTTCAGCGGCCGCGTCGAAGCGGTACAGAGCGTTGAACTGCGCCCGCGCGTGTCCGGCTACATCGACAAGGTCAACTACGTCGAAGGCCAGGAAGTGAAGAAGGGCGATGTGCTCTTCACCATCGACGCCCGCAGCTACCAGGCCGAGTACGACCGCGCAGCCGCCGAGCTGGCCCGTGCCCGCACCCAGGCCAGCCTGGCCCGCAGCGAGTCAGAGCGTGCCAAGCGGCTGTCCGAGCAGCAGGCGATCTCCACCGAGACCGCCGAGCAGCGTCGCGCGGCTGCCGACCAGGCGGGGGCTGCCGTGCAGGCCGCGCAGGCGGCCCTGGATGCAGCCCGGCTCAACCTGGAATTCACCAAGGTGCGCGCGCCGATTGACGGCCGTGCCGGCCGCGCGATGGTCACCGCCGGCAACCTGGTCACTGCTGGCGACAGCGCCAGCGTGCTGACCACGCTGGTCTCGCTGGACACGGTGTTCGTCTACTTCGATGCCGACGAGAGCACTTTCCTGCGCTACGCCCAGATGGCGCGCAAGGGCGAGCGCCCGAGCGAGCGGGACAGCGAGCTGCCGGTGAAGGTCGGCCTGTCGGGGGAAGAGGGCTATCCGCACTCGGGCAAGGTCGATTTCCTCGACAACCAGGTGGCGCGCAGCACCGGCACCATCCGCGTCCGTGCGCTGCTGGACAACGCCGACCGCCAGTTCACACCGGGCCTGTTCGCCCGCGTGCAGCTGCTTGGCAGCGGCCAGTTCCAGGCCCTGCTGATCGACGACAAGGCCGTGCTGACCGACCAGGACCGCAAGTACGTCTATGTGGTCGACAAGGATGGCAAGGCCCAGCGCCGCGACATCCAGCTCGGCCGTACCGCCGACGGCCTGCGCATTGTCGAGCATGGCCTGGCCGCAGGTGACAAGGTCATCATCGACGGTGTGCAGAAGGTCTTCATGCCGGGCATGCCGGTGCAGGCCAAGGCGGTGGCCATGCAGCCACCGGCCGCAAAGCCCGCACCGGGCCGCGATGCCACCGCTGCGCTGAACCACTGATCCGCCCGCTCCTGATCCGCGTCCCCGCTTAGCTGCCGGCGCCAGCGGCAGCCTTCCCTGCCTTCGTCATATTGGCGAGGGGCGGGGCGGCTGTTGCCCGCCGAATGCCTTTCCCAGGAATTCCTCCATGGACTTTTCCCGCTTCTTCATCGACAGGCCGATCTTCGCGGCGGTGCTGTCGATCGTGATCTTCGCCGCAGGCCTGATCACGATTCCAATCCTGCCGATCAGCGAGTACCCCGAAGTGGTGCCGCCGTCGGTGGTCGTGCGCACGGTCTATCCGGGCGCCAACCCCAAGGTCATTGCCGAGACCGTTGCTACCCCGCTCGAAGAGGCGATCAACGGCGTCGAAGGCATGATGTACCTGAAGTCGGTTGCCGGCTCGGACGGCGTGCTGCAGATGACCGTCACCTTCCGCCCGGGCACCGACCCGGACGCGGCGGCGGTGAAGGTGCAGAACCGCGTGGCGCAGGCACAGGCACGCCTGCCCGAGGACGTGCGCCGGCAGGGCGTGACCACGCAGAAGCAGTCGCCCACCTTCCTGATGGTGGTGCACCTGACCTCGCCGCAAGGCAAGTACGACACTCTGTACCTGCGCAACTACGCGCGCCTGCACGTCAAGGATGCGCTGGCGCGTATTCCGGGCGTGGGTGACGCGCAGATCTTCGGTGGCGGCGACTACGCCATGCGTGCCTGGCTGGACCCGGACAAGGTGGCTTCGCGCGGCCTGACCGCCAGCGACGTGGTGCGCGCCATGCGCGAGCAGAACGTGCAGGTGTCGGCCGGCCAGCTCGGCGCCGAACCGCTGCCGGACAGCAAGTTCCTGACCCTCATCAATGCCCAGGGCCGGCTGAAGACCGAAAAGGAATTCGGCGACATCGTGCTCAAGAGCGGCACGGATGGCGAGATCGTGCGCCTGTCCGACGTGGCCCGCCTGGAACTGGGCGCGGGCGACTACACCCTGCGCTCGCAGCTGGACGGCAAGAACGCGGTGGGTATCGGCATCTTCCAGTCGCCGGGTGCCAACGCGCTGGAAATCCGCGACCAGGTCATCTCGACAATGGACGAGATGCAGAAGACCATGCCGGCCGATGTGAAGTACGAAGCGGTGTATGACACCACCATCTTCGTGCGCGACTCGATCAAGGCCGTGGTCTCCACGCTGCTGGAAGCGATCGCCCTGGTGGTGCTGGTGGTGATCCTGTTCCTGCAGACCTGGCGTGCGTCGATCATTCCGTTGATCGCGGTGCCGGTGTCGGTGGTGGGTACCTTTGCCGCGCTGTACCTGCTGGGTTTCTCGATCAACACGCTGAGCCTGTTCGGCCTGGTGCTGGCGATCGGCATCGTGGTCGACGATGCGATCGTGGTGGTGGAGAACGTCGAGCGCAACATCGAGGAAGGCCTGTCGCCCACTGCGGCGGCACACCAGGCCATGCGCGAAGTGTCCGGCCCGATCGTGGCGATCGCGCTGGTGCTGTGTGCCGTGTTCGTGCCGATGGCGTTCCTGTCGGGGGTCACCGGCCAGTTCTACAAGCAGTTCGCCGTCACCATCGCCATCTCCACGGTGATCTCGGCGATCAACTCGCTGACCCTGTCGCCGGCCCTGGCCGCGCGCCTGCTGAAGGCCCATGGTGCGCCGAAGGACGGCCCGAGCCGCCTGATCGACCGCCTGTTCGGCTGGGTGTTCCGTCCGTTCAACCGCTTCTTCAAGTCCAGCTCGGAGAAGTACGAACGTGGCGTGGCCCGCATCCTCGGCCGTCGTGGTGCGGTGTTCGTGGTCTACGCGATCCTGCTGGTCGGTACCGGCGTGATCTTCAAGCTGGTGCCGCCGGGCTTCATCCCGACCCAGGACAAGCTGTACCTGATTGCCGGCGTGAAACTGCCGGAAGGTTCGTCGATCGCACGCACCGATGAAATGCTGCGCAAGGTGGCCAAGATCGCCCAGGAAACCGATGGCGTGGCCCACACCATCTCGTTCCCGGGTTTGAATGCACTGCAGTTCACCAACACGCCCAACACCGGTGTGGCGTTCATTCCGCTCAAGCCGTTCGCCGAGCGCCATGGCCGCACTGCCGCGCAGATCAACGCCGAGATCAACCAGAAGATCGCTGGCCTGCAGGAGGGCTTCGCGTTCGCGATGATGCCGCCGCCGATCCTCGGCCTGGGTAACGGCAACGGCTACCAGATGTTCATCGAGGACCGCGGCAACCTGGGCTACGGCGCACTGCAGAATGCCGTGCAGGCGATGCAGGGCACCGTTGCGCAGACCCCGGGCATGGCCTTCCCGATTTCCAGCTACCAGGCCAATGTGCCGCAGCTGGATGCCGAGGTGGACCGCGTCAAGGCCAAGGCACAGGGCGTGCAGCTCACTGAGTTGTTCGACACGTTGCAGACCTACCTGGGTTCGGCCTACGTCAACGACTTCAACCAGTTCGGCCGTACCTGGCAGGTGATCGCCCAGGCCGACGGTCCGTTCCGCGAGACGGTCGAGGACATCGGCAAGCTGCGCACCCGCAACGATCGTGGCGAGATGGTGCCGATCGGTTCGATGGTCACCATCAAGCAGACCTTCGGCCCGGATCCGGTGCTGCGCTTCAATGGCTACCCGGCAGCGGACCTGGCCGGCGAGGCCGACCCGCGCCTGCTGTCCTCGGCCGAGGCGATGACCAAGCTGACCGAGATCGCCGGCAAGGTACTGCCGGTCGGCATGACCACCGAATGGACCGACCTGAGCTACCAGCAGGCAACCCAGGGCAAGGCCGCCTTCATCGTGTTCCCGGTGGCGATCATGCTGGCCTTCCTGGTGCTGGCCGCGCTGTACGAGAGCTGGTCGCTGCCGCTGGCGGTGATCCTGATCGTGCCCATGACCCTGCTGTCGGCGCTGTTCGGCGTGTGGCTGACCGGTGGTGACAACAACGTGTTCGTGCAGGTCGGCCTGGTGGTGCTGATGGGCCTGGCGTGCAAGAACGCAATCCTGATCGTCGAATTCGCCAGAGAGCTGGAGATGGGCGGCAAGGGCATCGTTGAAGCCGCGCTGGAAGCCTGCCGCCTGCGTCTGCGCCCGATCGTGATGACCTCCATCGCGTTCATCGCCGGCACCGTGCCGCTGGTGCTGTCGCACGGCGCAGGCGCCGAGGTGCGCTCGGTGACCGGTATCACCGTGTTCGCCGGCATGCTGGGCGTGACCCTGTTCGGCCTGTTCCTCACCCCGGTGTTCTACGTGGCACTGCGCAAGCTGGTTACCCGCAACGGTGGCGGCCAGCTGGCCCAGGCGGGCGTGCACACGCTGCTGGCCGGTCGCAAGCGCGAAACGGCGGTGGAGCTGGCCCTGAAGCTGCAGGCCGAGGGCCTGCCGGTGGAAGCCCTGCAGCTGGACGTGACCGACGCGGCCAGCATCGCCGAGGCAGTCGAGCAGGTGCGCCAGCGCCATGGCCGCCTCGACATCCTGGTCAACAATGCCGGCATCATGATCGAGAATCCCGCGCAGGCGCCGTCGGAGCAATCGCTCGAGACCTGGAAGCGCACCTTCGACACCAACGTCTATGCGCTGGTGGCAGTCACCCAGGCCTTCCTGCCGCTGATCAGGCAGGCCAAGTCCGGGCGCATCGTCAATGTGTCCAGCATGCTCGGTTCGCAGACCCTGCATGCCGACCCGACCTCGGGCATCTACGATTTCAAGATCCCGGCCTATAACGCGTCCAAGGCCGCAGTGAACAGCTGGACCCTGAGCCTGGCCTATGAGCTGCGCAACACGCCGATCAAGGTCAATACCGTGCATCCGGGTTACGTAAAGACCGACATGAACGGCGGCAATGGCGAGATCGAAATCAGCGAAGGCGCGCGTTCCAGCGTGGAAATGGCGCTGATCGGTGAGTCCGGTGCCAGCGGCAGCTTCACCTACCTGGGCGAGGTGCTGCCATGGTGATCCGCACGTTGGCGATGGCCGTCTCCAGCCTGGTGCTGGCAGGCTGTGTCAGCGTCGGCCCGAACTACAAGGCCCCGGTACAGGAGCCGGTGGTGCTGAAGAGCGCGCAGCAGCCGGTCTTCAGTTCCGTCTCGCCGGTGGCCAGCTGGTGGGCGCAGTTCGACGATCCGGTGCTGGAAGAGCTGGTGCACGGCGCACTGTCGGACAACCTGGACCTGCGCGTGGCCGTGGCCCGCGTCAGCCAGGCCCGTGCTGTGTTCGTCGAAAGCCGTTTCGACCAGGCCCCGCACATCACCGCAGGCGGCAGCTACGACCGCCGCAAGCAACCCGATCCGCAGCTGGGTGGGCAGCGGGTGTTCAGTGAAAGCTACCAGCTCGGCTTCGACGCCGGCTGGGAGCTGGATCTGTTCGGCCGCAAGCGCCGTGCTGCAGAAGCCGCGCGCGCCGACCTGGACGCCGAGCAGGCCAACCTGGCCGACGCGCAGGTGCTGGTTGCCGCTGAAGTGGCGCGCAACTACTTCGAACTGCGTGGCACCCAGAAGCGCATCGCAGTGGCCCAGCACACGTTGGAGAACCTGCGCGATACGCAGAAGCTGACCGAAGCACGCTGGGAACTTGGGGCCGGCAGCGAACTGGACGTGCAGAGCAGCCGCGCCCGCCTGAAGGCGATCGAGGCCGATATCCCGCTGCTGGAAGTAGCCGAGACGCAGTCGCGCAACCGGCTGGCCGTGCTGCTGGGCCAGCGCCCGGAAGTGCTGACGGCGATGCTGGCGCCGCAGGAAGTCCCGGCGTTCGCCAAGGCCTTGCCGCTGGGTGATACCCGCGAACTGCTGCGCCAGCGTGCAGACGTGCGTATGGCCGAGCGTCGCCTGGCTGCCGCGACCGCACGCGTGGGCGTGGCCACAGCGGACCTGTTCCCGCGGTTGTCGCTATCAGGCTTCGTCGGCTTCCTCGGCGGCGATGCCAGTGGCCTGGTCAATGGCAGCAACAAGGCCTGGTCGCTGACGCCCTCGCTGAGCTGGGCCGCGTTCGACTTCGGCACCGTGCGTGCGCGCCTGCGTGCCAGCAAGGCTGAAGCCGAAGGCGTGGCCGCGCAGTACGAACAGGCGGTACTGCTCGCCCTGGAGGACACCGAGAACGCGCTGACCCGCTATTCCAAGCAGCAGGCACGGTTGGCAATCGTGGTGGAGCAGGCGCAGGCGGCTCGGCGTGCCGAATCGCTGGCGCAGATCCGCTATCGCGAGGGATCGGAGGACTTCCTGACCCTGCTGGACGCGCAGCGGACCCAGCTGGCAGCCGATGATGCGCTGGCGGCGGCCGAGGCCGACGTCAACGTCAGCGTGGTGGGCGTGTACAAGGCGCTGGGTGGTTGGGGTCAATCACCGCAGCCGCCAAGCGTGGCGCAGGCGCAGTAACCGCAGGGGACGGAAGCAGGGACTTCCGTCCCCTTGTTCTTTCAGGGCCAGTGGTTGGCCGGTACCTCACGCTCGCGCATGCGCACGATGCAGAAGCGATGGCCGGTTGGTGCTTCCATCACCCACCAGCGCTTGACGAAGCCTATCCGTCGCGCGCCGAGCTTCTCCAGGCGGTCGGCTTCGGCATCGATGTCGTCGCTCTCGATGTCCAGATGCACCCGTGACGGGTGATCGACGCGCTGGACTTCAACGTCCAGGCCCGCCGGAGCACCGAGCAGGTCGGCGTACTCGGCGGCGTCTTCGGCACGGGCGGGCTGCGCCTTCAGGCCAAGCGCGGCGGCCCAGAAGCGGGCGCCTTCGTCGGCGGGAATGCCCTCGCAATCGATGATGAAACCGGCCAGGCGACTCTGGTGTGCCATGCCTTTCTCCACAGTTCGGGAACAGGGGCAGGGTAGCGCGGCGTCTGCTGTGGACGTTGTCACAGTCGTGACGTTTCTGACTCTGCCGGAAGCCGTGTCCGCCGTGTAACTAGTGGGGCAGATTCCAGGGAGTACACACGATGAGCGATGACAGGCGGGATACCCAGCGCATGCTGTTTGGCGACCCGGGGCCACCCGGTGCGGGCCTTTCGGTGGCGGTCGTTGTGCTGCTGGTGCTGGCGACGATGGCCGCTGCGATCGGTTTCCTGCGACTGCCCGATCCGATGCTGGGGCTCGGGCTGATCGGTGTCGCCGTGTTCCTTGCCGTCGGCGCCCGCATCTGCCAGGCGCGCAACCAGCACCAGGCGTTGTACCGGCTGTTGTCGCGGCAGCCGCCGCCGTAGCCACGGCTGCCGCGGGAATTCAGGGCTTCGGCCAGTCCAGCTCGACCACCAGCGGGAAATGATCCGACGGCAGCACGCCGTCGATGCGACGATCATCGGTAAGGAAGCTGCGCGCACGGAAGCCACGCACCAGCACCCAGTCCAGCTGCACGGTGGCCTTGCCGGTGAAGTCGTGGAAGGTCGGGCGCGGACCCTGCGGTGTTTTCACCTGGGTACGGGTGTCCTGCAGCAGGCGGGTGAACGCCCTGTAGGTGTCACCGCCGGGCTCGCTGTTGAAGTCACCGGTCAACACCACCGGCAGGTCGTCCGGCATGGCCTGCAGGCGCTTGCCGATGAGCTCGGCACCCTTCACCCGGCGCGGTTCGTCCTCGTCGCGGTAGGGCAGGTGGGTATTGAGGAAGTAGAAGCGACGGCCATCGTCCAGGCGGCGGAACAGGGCCCAGGTGACCATACGCGGGTACAGGTTGCCCCAGCTGATGCTGCCAGGGACGTCCGGCGTATCCGAAAGCCAGAAGTTGCCGGATTCCTCGATGGCCAGCACCTTGCTGTCGTAGAACACGCCCATGTGCTCATCGCCGCTGCCACCGCGGCGGCCTTCACCGAACCAGCGGTAGCCGGGCAGGTGCCCTGACAGGTAGTCGGCCTGTTCCTTCACCAGTTCCTGGGTGCCGATCACTGCCGGGTGCGTGTCGAGGATCACCTTGACCATCGCATCACGGCGGTCGGGCCAGCGCTTGCCCGGCTCGGTGTCAGCCGGGGTACGGACGTTGAATGACATCACCTTCAACGGCGCCGGCGTGACGGCCCAGGCAACGGCAGGCAGAGCAAGCGCCAGCAGCGCACTCAGCGCCGGGCGACGGAAACGCGACAACATCGTGGAATCCCTCCATTCCATGAAAACGGTTTCATGGAGCATGCCATGGAAGGCGGGGGCAGTGGTATGCCGGGACGGGCGACTTGGAGACGCCGGGCGGGCGCTGGACGCTCCGCCCGGCAGATGCCCCTTGCCCGATCAGGGGTCGTAGATCATCCCGTTCTCGTCGCGGTTGTAGTGGTCGCTGGCCACGCGGGTGCCGTCGTCATGGACCACGTACAGCGTGCAACGCTGGTGGAACACGTTGCCGCTGATGCGGAAGGGCACGCACTCCTCCTGCAGGCCGACCTCTTCGGCTGCATTCGCCGGCGGCGAGGGCACCAGGGCCGCAAGTGCAACTACTGCAGCGAAAGAAAAAGCGGTCATTCGATTGTGCAGCGTCATTGATCACACTCCTTGTAGCCGTAGTCGGTGTCCGATGCAGATCAGTCTGCCGGGAGGTACCACTGACCGTTCTCGTCTATCCAGTACACCGACGTGAAAACGGTGCCGTCTGCCAGAGTGCGGGTGACGGTGCAGCGCTGATGCACGAGGTTGGGCCCAAGTCTTACGGGCACGCAATCGGTCGTCGATCCGGGGGACCCGGCCGCGTGGCCAGTCGCCGGTATCCCACTACCCAATGCCAACATCAATGCGGCCATCGCGGCCAGTTGCAGTTTCATAAGCATCATCCTTGCTTTCTGCAATCGCGCACATGCGCATGGCGTGTGTAACACGCGAACCAGAGCTCCGGAAGTGCCTCGCCGCGATCAGTCTTCGATCTCGCCGCGACGACTGGCGGCACGCACTGCCTGCGCGGTGGTCGCCACACCCAGCCGTTTCCGCGCGTGGCGCAGGTGGTTCTCCACCGTGCGCGTGGAAAGCCCAAGCGTGGCCGCGATCTCAGCTTGCCGGCGCCCGGCGGCGACCCAGCGCAGCACTTCGCGCTCGCGGTTGCTCAGTGCGCTTCCCGAACGCTCGGCAGGTGATTCGGCCAGACGGCGCGCGGCCCGGAATGCTGCGGTTGCAGCAGCTTCCAGCCGCAGGCGCGCGTTGGCCGACGCGTCGATTGACGTACCGGCAACGCTGACCGCGCCTTCCAGGCCGGTGATGCCGAACACCGGCACCTGCAGCCCATGCAGGCCTTCGCCGCGAGGCTGCTTCACCACCTGGTAGCGCTCGCCGCGAACGCCCAGGCGCTTGCTCCAGAAGAACGGCGCGTTGCTGTCCAGCACGTGGCGATTGACGGGGCAGGCGTGGAGGTAGCGCGCAAGGTCGGTATCGCTGCCATCGCCGAACCAGTCGCCCTCGATCCAGTACACGCGTTGCCTACCCCGCTCCAGCCCGGTGCCGGTGGCAAACACCAGCACGCGGTCGAAGCCGAGCGGTGCCGCGATGCCTCGCAGGACTGCACCCACCGCGCTCAGCGAACTGGCGCGTTCCAGCTCCAGCAGCGCCTGCACCAGCTCGGTCATCCGGCTCAGCGCCCGGCCAAGGCGTCGAGCAGGGCGCGTGCAGCCAGTTTGCCCAGCGCATTGCCAGCCAACGGGCTGTCGCCGGTCAGCAGCAGGCGGTCCTGCAGCACGCTGCCATCGATGCCGTCATTGACGATCTGCACGCCCCGCTGTGCCAGGCGCTCACCGAAGAACCACGGCAACTGTCCAGGCATGTAGCCGATCTCCGGCGTCTGCCGGTCCATCGCATCGGGGAAGGCGCAGATGCGGTAGCCGCGGAACAGCGAACCGCCATCGGCCTCGTCCACGCCCGCAGCCAGCAGTGCGGCCGGACCGTGGCAAAGGGTGATGATGTGGCGTTGCTGGGCCATCGCCCAATGCAGGACGGACTTCACCGCGCGGCTCTGCGGCAGTCCGATCAGGGCGCCATGGCCACCGGGGATGAACACTGCAGCATAGTCCGAATCCGCATCGAGCCCGGCAACCACCTCGTCCAGTGGCAGCGGCTGGCGGAAGCACGAGGCGTAACGCTCGTACAGCCCGCCGATTTCCTTGTCCTCGTTCGGAAATGCCCACCATTCGAACTTGGCGGGGTTGCCCGACAGCGTGGCTACATCGATGCCGAAGCCGGCCTTGTCGAGGTGGTACATCGGCAGCAGGGTCTCCACCGGATGGTTGCCGGTGGAGAACAGGTGGCCATTGGCAGTTGGCAGATAGCGTTCGTCGGCAGCGATCATCAGCACCTTCCAGCGGCCATCGCGGCGCGCATCCGGGTAGTCGGCACCGGAAAGGTTGCTCTTGGGCGATGTGAACTGTGACAGCGAGTAGGGCGACGGGAAGAAGGCATCGCGCTCGGCCGGGTCGGGACTGGGCTGGCGGCTGGGCTCTTGCGTGTTCATGCAGATCTCCTGCGGGAAATGTGAGGCCAGCATAGGAGGGTGGGTGCGCACGCGCGATGAGGGATTTCCCTCAGCTGCCCACGGCTAATTGGCCTGGTTTCCGTGTTGCTGCATGTCCTCATGCAGGATCCGCCGCAGTTCGACGATGGCCGGCGTGGCTTCCTGCACGCTGTGCCCGGAGACGATCACCTTCTCCGAGTCCGCATGCGGCAGGTGCGAGCTCCAGTAGGGCACCAGCCCGTCGCTGGTCTTTCCCAGCGGACCATCGGCCTTTGCCCGCGCGATGATCGAGTGGTAGTGCACCTTCGGCGACATCGGCAGGTCTGCCACGGCGCGGACGAAGGGATCGTCCTTGTCCAGATTCTGGATGCTGTTCATCTGGTAGCCGTGCTTGCCGTCGGAGCGGTCGATCTGGCCGTCGTTGGCGATGGTGGCAACGTCTTCCAGCACGGTCAGCGGCAACCGCACCAGGCGACCGATCCAGCGGCCCAGGCGGGTGCCCGCCACATCGGTGCCGCGGTGTGGCGTGGCGATGAACACCACCCGCGACACTGCCGGTTCCGGCAGGAAGGTCAGCACCGGTGCGCCCTTGGTGCGCAGCAGTTCACGCTGTGCCGGCGTCATCTGCGCGGTTGCCAGCAGGGTATCGACCAGATGATCGCCGGAAGAGGAAACCATCAACCGCGCGATCACCCCACCCATGCTGTGCCCGACCAGGACCATGTCATGCGAAGCCTGCGCCTTGCCGCTGGGGTCGAAATGCTTGAACACCTCATCCAGCGTGTGGCGCATCGCATCGTGGCTCATCGCGATGGGCATGTTGGTGGGGTAGTAGAACTGCCAGACCTGGAAGTCCTGGCGGATCTCGTCGTCGCGCAGCAGTTCGTTGGCCACGTTGACCCAGGCTTCCGGACTGCTGGCCAGGCCATGGATCATCAGCAGTACGCGACGGTTGGGATCGTAGGGCTGCATCATGTACAGATGCGGCGTGTCGATGCCGCCCTTGCCCCCGAACAGCGAGCGCAGCGACTGCCGGCTGAAATTGGAACGGGCCAGCCACAACGCATAGCCGGCGGTGAAGTTGGCCGCCAATGGCACGTGCTGGCCGTGCAGGGTTACTTCCGAAACCTGGTAGGGATCGTGAATCTCCAGCTCCGGCTCGTCATCGTGCAGCACTTCCCACAGGTTCTTTCCCGAGAAGCGCAGCAGCACCGTCATCGATGGCGAAGGCATCTCGCTCCAGCTCTGCGTGGCGGAAGGGCTTGCCTGCACCGCTGCCGGCGTAGTGCTGGGCGTGGTTGCGGCCGGGTCATCCATCACGGCCACCAGTTCGGCACCGAAGCCATCGCGGCGGTGCACGCTGCGCAGCGTGCCGGTGAACGACAGCGAGGCGGCGGGTACCAGTTCGGTCGGTGTACGCTCGTCCAACGCCGATGCTTCCCCTGGAGGGGCCAGCACGAACGTCCAGCGGCCCAGCTGGAGATGGTTGGCATCGTTGTGCACGCGCCCGGTGGCGTAGGCGTCGTACAGCTGCACCGACGCCTCCTGCACGGCCAGGTTGTAATAGTCGCGCACCTGGGTCTGGCGGTCTTCGAAGCCGCGCTGGTTGGCGGTGCGCTCGGTGAAGAACAGGTAGGCGTAGGCCTGGCGCGCGACCTGCATCCATGCGTCCAGGCGCGGCTGGAAGTCGGCATCCAACTCGTTGATTGCGGTCTTGGCGCGACCCGAGGCGGAGTACTCGCGCTTCGGCGCCGGCAGGGTCATCGCATACTGCAGCCACAGCTCGGCCAGGCTGGAGCGCTTGTCCTCCTCGCGCACGACGATGCTGGCTTCCATCGCTTCGATGCAGGGCAGGCCGGGCTTGGCGCAGACACCTTCATCAAGGCCGGCCACGCGCAGCGTCTCCGTGGTCGCCGCACTGAGCTTGCCGGAGGTGAGGATGTCACCGCGCTTGAGCGCGATGTACTGGCCGGGCGTGACCGAGGCGACCTGCACCGAAGGCCCGAACTGCCGCAGCGTCGCGCAACCTCCCAGGCTGAGCAGCGCGGTGATGATGAGGGTCGTGCGGCCGATCAAGCCCAAGCCCGTGGTAGCCATGCGATCCTCCTGCGCGGAGGCGCCACTCTAGCGGTCGGTCTGTCAAAGTGGAATCCACTGGCCGGATTGGGCCTGGCGATGCGTCCGCCGTGCGATCCGGGCATTCCCGTGTGACACTGTGGTGGAACGTGCTTGGTGATCGTGATGACCTGGCTGGAAACACGTGTTCCCCCGCCCGTGGTGATGCTGCTGTGTGCAGCTGTCGGCTATGCAGCGTGCAGGCTGTGGCCGGGTTCTGCCTTTCGGGCACCGGTGCCGGCGCTACTGGCGGGTCTGACGATGGCGCTCGGTGTGGTGCTCAACCTGCTGCCCAAGGTCTCCTTCCGGCGGGCAGGCACCACCGTCAATCCTCTGCGACCTTCGGCCTCGAGCGTGCTGGTTACCAGCGGGGTCTACCGCCGCACACGGAATCCGATGTATCTGGGCCAGGCGCTGGTTCTGCTGGGAGCCATGGTGTACCTGCAGCATCTGATCGCGCTGATCGTGGTCCCGCTGTTCCTGGCGTACATCACGCGGTTGCAGATCCTGCCGGAGGAGCGGGCACTGATGGCGCGCTTTCCCGCGGCGTACGCGCAGTACCGTCGTCGCGTGCCGCGCTGGCTGTAGCGTTGGCTACGCCATCAGCGGCTGATCTGGCATTTCACTGCGGCCGAATAGCCCTCGTAATCGTCGCCCGCGATCACGTGCAGGGTATGGCGCTTGTCGATGCGCTTCGCGTACGACGGTTCTTCGGTATTGGCGTGCTCGTTGACTTCGGTCACCGACCAGGCCTTGGCCAGGCGCTTGGCATCGACACCGTTCAAGTACACGAAGAGGCTCCTCTCGCCTTCGGCCACGTTCACATCGGCACTGGTGACCGTGCCGCCAAACAGCGCGACCGGCCTGTCCTCCGGTTCGAATGTACCGCCCGGCTTCTTGGCCAGGCCGGCTGCCTGCAGGGCATCGATGGCTTCGGCCTCGCTGAAGTTGGAGCCAGGTCTGCAGGACAGCAGGGCTTCCAACGTTGCGGTGCCTGGCGGCGCGATGGTGGGTGTGGAGGCGTGCGTGGCTGGGGCTGCGGCCAGGGCGGTGAGGAGCAGGGACATCGCGAGGGGGGCTTTCATGGCAGATCCTTCTGGCGATCGCGGGGTGAGGGGCTGTTGGAGGTGTCATCCCGATTATGCGCCACACATCCTCCGCGACGTGCAGGCACAAAAAAGCCGGAACCCCGGTTGACGGGAGATCCGGCTTCTTGCGGCCTCGACAGGCCATACAGATGGAGGTGGGCTCTACAGAAAATGGGGCGCAAGTGGCTGATTTGCGCAGAACTTTGAAGGGAAGGCTTCGGTTGTTACCGCCAAAGTTACCGCCAACGAATGCCGGCTAGGCGCGCCTGGCGATGACCTCGGCCACCCATTGCTCAACCTCGGTGGACACCCAGCGGGTTGTCCGCTCCGACAGCTTGACCGGCTTTGGGAACGTGCCTGCGCGGGTACGTTCCCATACGGTGCTCTCGCCTAGTCCGACGATCTGGCAGACCTCGGCAATGGGCAAGAGGCGAACGGGAGTGGCGGCGTTGGTGTTTTGGTCGTGCATGGCTTCTCCAAACGACAAAGCCCGCGCAGCGGGGCGACCGCTGGCGGGCTGTGGTGGTGGTTGATGGTGGAGGTGGCGCGCGCTTCTCCCGCGCCTTGGCGGTACGGAGGGGCAGGCTTGCAAGCACCGTGGGGTGGGGGTGGCTGCTGGCCTCAGCGTGCCGCTAATAGGCGGAGGGGCCGCCGGGGGGTGATAGCGAGGTTCCGAGTAGTTAGATACCGTCTCGAAAATTTGCGGCAAACGTTTCGACTCGACCCAGGGGCGGTCTAGCCCTACGGACCGCTCTCGTCTGCATCGGTCCCGTCCGGTCGGTCCGGTAGCTCCCGGAGTGCCGCATCGGCGATGTTGCGTACACCGGTCATGTTGTTGAACCACCAGATGCGCCAGAGGTCCCGCGCCTGCCGTTCGGTGACGTGTTGGTCAGGGTCGAGGAGCGCCCCAGCGATCCGACCGCCCCCGTAGACCTTGTTCAGGAGGTCGATGGACGGGATGCCCATGACGCCGTTCTCCAGGCCGGTCGAGCGGTTACCGCTGAACACGGGGGCGTTGCCCAGCGTGTCGGCCCATACCATATCCGTCACGGCCGGTACGATGTTCGACCAACTGGATTGCGCAACGGCGTTCCGGGCAAAGTTCTCAGGGGTGAGCTGCTTCTTCCTCTGCTTCTCGTTGCCTATGGTGTTGATGTACGTCCGCGCTGCCCATCCCATGCCAGCAGCGGCGGCGGACAGGGTGACCATCGCGTAGGTGCGCCAGTCGTCGTAGTGGTGGACGGAGTTCAGGAAGTGGCGGGTGTAGCTGTTGACCATGAAGCTGCGGAACTGCGTGACGATGCGGCCGGTGGTGGAGTGCATCAGCTCGATGCTGTCCGAGGCGTCGCCTTCGAGAACCTGGTGTCGCGTCACGCGGAACAGGAATGCCGCCATGCGCTCGCGCGTCTGGAACGGCAACTTGTCCGGGTCGATCTGCTCGATCTGCCGCTTGCCTTTGAGGTAGCCGAACACATCGTCCTGGGCCTTCTCGTCGAGGCCCCAGGTGCGCAGGCGGGCCACTTCGGCGTCCGACAGCTTCTTGGCGTTCGCCATGTCCAGCAGCCGCAGCAGCGTGGCGCGACCGGCGATGCGTTGGAGCATCGTGTTGATCGGGGCCATGCCGGATGCGACCGAGGTGACGTGCGTCGCCATGTTCATCGCGTTGTCGATCTTCTCGCCGTGCTTGACGTTGAACGTCTGCGGCACGAGCGCGTCCTCGTCCAGGCGCAGGAACGGTGGGTTGCGCAGCCAGTCGGTGCCAGGTGCGAACAGCCGCTCCATCACGCGCGCCTCCTGCGAGGACAGCTTGCCGTCAGCGCCGCGCTTTAGGAAGGACTTCACGGCAAACCCAGACCGGACAAAGTTGCGGACGCCGCCATGAGCTACAGCCGGGCCTAGCTCTGCAAAGAGCGAGAATCCCACCTGGTTCATTACGCGGGCGAAGTTGTAGTTGCGCAGGAACCTGGCATATCTAGCTCCACTGCTGGTAGGGTCAAGCTCCGTGCTGCGGCCGAAGGTGGACTTGATGCCGATGTCGATGATTCGCTCGATGCCCTTCACGTCGTCCCCGGACTTGCGGGCATCCATGGTGAGCTGCGACACGAAGCGGTCCAGCTGTGCTCGGTTCTTGACGCCAGCCTTCGATGACAGTGCCGACCAGCCGGTGATCTCGCGCATGTAGCGGGTCATCACCGAGTCCACGTCGTTGTCGAACAGGTCAGCCATCGAGACCTGCACGTCCTCTCCAGCTTCGTTGCGGATGGTGGTGGAGTAGGTCTCGTCGAGGTCGATGCGCTTCTTCGCGCGGTCGAGCTTGCCCGACTCGTGGGTCTTGCGCTCCAGCTTGGACAGCAGCTCTTGCGACCGCACGGGCGAGACGCCCGCCTCGGTCAGCATGTCGCCGATCTCCTCGACCGAATCGCTGTCCAGCGGGCGGACCAGCAGGTCCATCCCGTCGCCCTCGAAGTTCGCTTGGGCGCGCTTGAGATAGGAGCGTGCAACCGCGCCGAGCAGCTCGTCGTCGATCTCGTCGCCTTCGTCGGCGGCGGCCTCCCATGCGCGACGCATGGCGGGCTTGATGAGCTGGTCGATCACGTCGTCCTGGTGGAGCTGCATTTCGCCGAACAGGCGCTTGAAGCCCTTGCCGCTCCAGTAGCGCGGCAGGTAGTTGCCGTTCTGCGCCACGTTGGTGAAGCCGTCGAGGTTGCTGTCCTGCGCGAGCTTGAGCGCATCCCGCATCGCCTTGGCGACGCTTCCGGCAGCTTTGGCGGCTTCCGGTGACACGTCAGGCGCACCGCGCACGGCGCGGCCGACCTCCTCGTTGAACTTGGCGCGCTCGGAGAAGTTCCACCAATGCGTGCCCGTCCGTTGCTTGTAGGCGTCCCATGCGGCGTTCACTCCGCTCCGCCATTCCGTCTCCATGACGGCCAGGTGGCGCTTGGCGAACTCGCTGGTGGACTCCTGGACCGCGACGGAGCGATCGGTGTACCCGACACCATCGCGGAACAGCAGACGGCCCGCCTCGCGCACCAGCGGCGACTTGGCGCTACCCATGCGGGCAGCAAGGTCGCGGCGGACGGTGGCGAAGTGGGGCGTGATGTGCGCGTTGACAGCGCCTTGTCGGCGAACTCCTGCTCGAATGCGCTCTCGTTGCGCAGCGGGAGGACGCCGGGCGTGGGGTCGTTGGCGGCGGTGCCTGCTACGCGGGCGGCGGACAGCGAGTCGTCACCGGCCAGCCGCTTCACCACGTCAGGGTTTACCTCGCCGTCGTAGAACGCGCCTCGACGAGCGCCGAGGGCACCAGCGAAGGCGAAGGACAGGGCTGCGCTCTGTACGCCGTCTGCGAGCGTTTGCTCGGGGTGGTAGGTGGAGGTTGCGGCCGACATCAGCGCGGAGGTGCCCGCAGCCTGTAGACCGGAGCGCACCGCGTTGGCGAGGCGTCCGGCCTTGGCTGCGTACCCCAGGCCGCCCGTGGCGAGATCGAGGCCGGTTGCCACCGGGTCGGTGAAGCCGAGGGCGATCTGTCCGCCCAGGCCAAACTGCGCCAGGTCGTCGTCCGCCATCTGATTCATAAAGGCCACGGATTCCAGATAGGAGAGGTGCTCGTCGGACGTGGCCCGGCCGAACAGCTCCCACTGCTCCGGGCGCAGGCCCATCGACTCCCAGCGCTTGCGCGCGTCTGCGGGAATGCGATAGCCCTGCTGCGGCTCGTAGCCCAGCTCGGTGATGAAGCGGTCGATGAAGCCGATGCCGCCCTTTGCCTGGGCAGCGCCCCATCCGTCCCATACGGTCGTCTGATCCTTCCGGCGCTGCGCGGCCTCTCGCTGCTCCTTGCGCTCGCGCACGGCTTGCACGATGGGCTGCTGGGGTGCGGGCCTGACGGTGTTTTCGTCGGCACCTGGGAGGTTCTCAAACAAGTTCAGCTCCTTCAAAAAAAGATTCGGCCACGGCAAAGCCGCTGAGACCTCCCGGTCGCGGCGCATTGACGTAAAGGGGTTGGGGGGGGGGGGCGCAGGCCCGACCCCGGAACCGCAAACCGCCGGCGACGCGCGCGCGGGCGGGCTTCGGCTCCATCGCAACGGGCAGGCCCGCCGCAATGAAGATGCGTCCGATCAGTACAGGCGCTGACGCTTGGTG